>JALVSJ010000413.1 GCA_027024445.1 Desulfobacterales bacterium | reverse complement strand
TGGGAACAGATTCTTTTGCCGAACGTCTTTTCCTTTTTAGTCCTGTTCCCATATTTACACCTCTTGACCCTTTACGGTTATCCTTTCGCCTTTTCTTTTAAGGCTGCCAGTATCTTCTCTGGAGTAATGGGTAGAGACCGAATCCTTACTCCAATGGCATCGTAAACTGCATTGGCAACAGCAGGAGCCGTTGCAACGAGGCCCGGCTCTCCGACACCCTTAGCTCCAAAGGGCCCTTCCTTGTCCATAGTCTCTATGCACTCGATCTCAATAGGAAAATTAATGTCAGGAGCGGAAAGTATCTTGTAATCCAGAAAATTGGGATTTAAGTTACGGCCCTTATCTGTTTTATATTCCTCGCAGAGGGCATATCCCAGACCCTGGGCAATACCCCCATATATTTGCCCTTTAATAGTCTGCTGGCTCAGGACCCTGCCCACATCATGGGCTGCTGCAAACCGCAGCACCTTTACCTTGCCTGTCTCCAAATCCACTTCTACCTCTGCACCCTGGGTGCCAAATATGTATGTGGCGGATAGATTTCCCCTGCATGTCCTAGGATCAATCATTTCGTTGCACGGATCATAAAACGCCTCAGTGACAATCATAGTACCTTCTTGTTTAAAATGGGCTGCCCGCAGGATATCCTCAAGGCTTACTTTCAACAATGGGTTGTCAGGCTCTTCCTTCAAGAAAATAAAATTCTCCTTCATATCAAACTCGGACGGATCGAAAACCCTTTCATAGTCCAACTCAGGCAATTCGAAGTTAGGATCTTTCTTCTCTTTCTTTTCCAGTTGTTTCTTAACCCTTCGCATAAAGTGCTCCGAGGCCAGTTCAAAGACCTTTTCTCTTGCTTTGGCGGCCGCTTGAATAGCCGCATTTCCCGCCGTAAAAGCTCCTCTTGATGCATGTGTCCCCACGTCCCAAGGGCAGGTGGCCGTATCCCCTGTCACCACCGTAACCTTATCCGGTGTAACCCCCAGGGCCTCTGCAGTTACAAGTGTGAGGGCAGTATCGAAACCCTGCCCCATTTCCACTCCGCCTGTTATGACAGAAACATTGCCGAAGTCATCCAGCTTCATTATCACACCCGTACCATCTGAACGGTACACACGCCCAGAGCCTCCCACGTGAAACAGAGAAGCCATCCCCACGCCTCGGGCCACCTTCCTTTGTTTTGCACGTTTCTCTTTCCAGTTTAGCTTTTCTGCGACACTTTCAAGGCATTCCTTGTGACCGCACGTTGAGATATGTAGTCCCATCGGTGTGACATCATCAGGGACGTTTCGGTTTATCATGCGAAATTCAAATGGATCAATACCGGCTTGCTCAGCCAGATCATCGATATTGCTCTCGATAGCCCATGTAGCTTGCGGGTTGCCATATCCCCTCATGGCCTGACAGAAAGTGTTGTTCGTGTAAACTATCGTAGTTTCATAGTGCACATTGGGTACCCGGTACATGGAGGAAATAGGAAGCATCATCACGCTTGGAGTTGTAGCCCCCCAGGATGTGTACGCTCCGTTATCCAACAACATCCTTATTTCGCGGAATAGGAGTTTTCTGTTTTCATCACATCCCTGCACGATGTCTGTCTTTGTAGGCTGCCTGGGAGACAGACTGATAAACTCCTCCTCCCTTGTAAGCACTATCTTTACCGGTCTCCCTGTCTTATATGCCAATAAGATTGCAATATATTCATATGCATGGGTGTCCAGCCCTGTTCCAAAGGATCCTCCAAGGGTTGGAACGATTACCCGGGTGTTCTTGCCCCTCAGCCCCATGGCCACCAGCGCGCGGTTAAAGTCATTCTGAGCCAAAAAAGGGATCTGGGTTTTTGTGTAGATGGTCAGATTGTTCTGAAGGTCAAACTCGGCTATACAGCCCGCAGTACCCATACACGATTGTTGTATCAGAGGGGTCTCAAAATGCCCCTCAGCAATATATCTGGCCTTCTTCTTTGCCTCCTCAACATCGCCTGACACAAATCGCCATGGCACAGGTACGATATTGTCTTTCCTGGGCCTTCCCCTGGGATCTTCTTCGTGAACCAAGGGGGCACCCTCCTCCAAAGCCTCTTCTGGAGTAAATACACCTGGTAACTCTTCATATTCGACCTTTATGAGATCAACCGCTTCTTCTGCTATCTCAGGGTCAGTAGCCGCCACTGCTGCAACTTCATCCCTGAACTGACGTACCTTTCCCCTTTTAAGGGCAAAGTTGTCTCTGATGAAACCTATCCGTATCTCGGGCGTATTATAGCCGGTGATGACCGCCCTCACTCCTGGCAGTTTTTCGGCCTGAGAGGTATCTATGTGTTTAATCCTGGCGTGCACATATTCGCTGTACTTTATTTTCCCGTAGAGCATACCGGGCCTTTTCAGGTCGTGTATATAAAGGGCGCGGCCCGCTGCCTTATCCGGTGCATCTGGCCTCGGAGTATTGGATCCCACAAATCGTAATTCGCTCATCGCGTCCTCCTTCAATTATTAGCGCTCGACCTCAAGCGCAGTTTGCTAATCTTTATTTAACAAAAGGCAAAGGAACGGGATGTTCCTGTGAGAGATCTCAAGGCATCATCTCCCCAGCTTTCTTTATTGATTCAATAATCTGAACGTACCCTGTACACCTACACAAATTGCCTGAAATCCCTCTCTTTATCTCTTCCTCTGACGGCTCCTTATTCCTGTCCAATAATGCCACTGCAGACATTATCATACCGGGTGTACAGAAACCGCACTGGACACCACCGTTTTCCACAAATGCCTTTTGAACAGGATGAAGTTTGTTCCCCTCTCCGAGGAGGCCTTCTACTGTTACTACTTCTTTTCCATCCACTTCAAAAGCCGGATATATACAGGAATCTACGTTGTATCCATCAACAAGCACAGTACATGCTCCGCACTCACCCTGCCCGCAACCCTCCTTTGGCCCAGTGAGTTCAAATTGCTCTCTCAATACCTCTAAAAGCATCTTATGGGACTCCACCTCAGCCGATACTTTGTGGCCATTTAGAGTAAATCTGATGAGTTTTTTCATGTGAAAACCTCCTGGTACTTACTGTTGTGCGCGGGCCGCGGCTTGACGGATGGCCCTTTTAATGAGCACCCCGGACACAGCTCTACGGTACTCCGCAGTGGATCGAACATCGGTAATAGGGCTCACAGCTTCACACACCATTTTCTCCACTTCTTGCAAGAGTTCATCTTCGATCTTCTGCCCCTCGATCTTTTCCTCAATGCTCTTCAACCGAAGTGGTACCGGTGCAACAGCCCCTACAGCAAGCCTGCACTTGTTGCACACCCCTTTTTCCATGCTCACTAACGCTGCAGCATTTGCAATAGCTATGTCTTGGGAAACTCTGCCAATCTTCATGAAGGCCGTTCCCGTATTCATACCTTGTTCAGGGATATTAATACGGGTCATTATCTCCTCAGGCTCTTTAGCAGTCTGCCCAGGCCCGGTGAATAGATCCTCGAGCATCATCTTCCTCTTGCCCCCAGGGCCCTCAAGCTCCACTTCCGCCTCCAAAATCAGCAAAGGAGGTGCGGAGTCTGCAGAGGGTGCAGCATTGCAAAGATTGCCCCCAACGGTTGCCACATTCCGTATCTGTGGATTGGCAAGCACACACGCCGCC
>JALVSJ010000412.1 GCA_027024445.1 Desulfobacterales bacterium | reverse complement strand
TATTAAGCCCTTTGCGGACGAAATTGTGGTAGTGGACACTGGATCAGAGGATGACACACTGGAAATTTTGCAATCCCTCGACGTCAAGATAGGCCATTTTAAATGGTGCGATGACTTCGCAGCCGCACGCAATGCTTCTCTGGATCTGGCCACGGGAGACTGGATAATGTGGCTGGACGCTGACGACTACATTCCATCCAGTGAGTGGCCGAAACTAAGGAAGCTCAAAAAAATGAAACCTGATAAGGGCTTCATGTTTATCCTCAAGAACGAGGGCCATGGGAAAGAGAGCTTCTGGCAGTTACGCATGTTTCCCAACCTCCCTAACATCCGCTTTATTTATCCAGTTCATGAGCAGGTTGCTCCATCCCTCGAAAAAGCCGGCTTCCCCCTTATCAAGGCAGACGTGACAGTCGTGCATACGGGTTATGACTCAAGAGAAACAGTGCTGGCAAAGAAGAATAGGAATCTAAAATTGCTGCTCAGAAGAACTCAAGCTCAACCTGACGATCTCCTATCCCGTCTTTTCGTGGGTCTTATGTACTTTAGTATTGATAAGATCGAGGAGACCATTGAATACTTAGGTCCTCTCGTGGCTGACAGAAAATTTTACGCGGAGCACAGGGAACCGTATGCTATTGCAGCCATATTCCTTGCCAGGGCTCATCTCAAGTATGATAGATACGAAGAAGCAAAAAGGATCCTTGAAAACATTTTGGCTTGCGGCCACAAATCAGGCCTCCTTTTCGTTACTCTTTCAAAGTGTTACAATCAGCTAGATCTTCCTGAAAAGGCACTCGAATTACTTGAAAAATACTCTCCTTATATTACCGCACCGACGCTGATTCCCAGTGACCTTGAGGCCCTGGAGTCCAACGCTCTATTTCAAAAGGCTCTGGCACTAAAGAAAATGGGCCGATTAAAGGAAGCCTTCCTGCTTTGCAGGAAACATTCGGATGGCACCTCAAGGTTCGATGACCTTAAGCTGTTAGCCGAAGATATTGCGAAAGAAATTGAGAGCAGAGCAGATGCCGCCAGGGTATTTGAAGGCATCATTTCTTCTTCTTATGCCACTCCCGATGACCTCTTTAGATATGCCAACGCCTTGATAAGAGACGGGGATCTCACTGTCGCGCAGAATGCCTATGAGGATGTGCTCAAAAGGGATCCCTTGCACATCAGGGCTCGAAGGGCATTGGCGGCACTGCTAAGAAACAAAGGTCGATTAGCAGAGGCTGCCTCATTATTGGAAGAGGGCCTGGGGTATTCTGGCACTACCAGCGACCTTTTACCCGATCTGTTGGACCTGTATTTCGAACAAAAACAGTGGGAGAAAATCTTGGCTATCCAGGTCAGGGAGGATGCGTTTTGGCCTGTCAGGTTTGCCGCCTATGTCCATAGCGGGAGTATTCTCGAAGCATCTGACGAAGAGATCTATTCTCTATTGAAGCCTGCAATTCACTCCCTGGGCACTTCCACTGAGCTGACAATTGAAAAAATATGGGAATCAAGTTGCGGGCTTAATCAAAGGGAAAAGTTTTACCTTGCTACGGCCTGTGCCAAGCTGGACCCTTCTTTGAAAAGTGCTGTCTCCGTGGCAGTGGGTGGTTATCTCGATCGAGGCAGAGCTACCGACGCTCTTGACCTTATAGAACAATTTATTCAGCATCACCCTGACGATCCAGATGGCTTCAAGTGGCTCGCTAAATGCTACGAAATGCAGGGGGCAAAAGAGGCTGCGGCTCTTTCCCATAAGCAGGCAAATAAGCTGTCAGGAGCCTCGTCTTTCGAAGTTCCCGGAGTGCTCGAAAAAGCCCTGTGAGGAGGCATACCTTGTCGCAAATCTCACTCTGCATGATAGCCAAGGACGAAGAAAAGAATATAGCTAGAGCGCTTCTAAGTGTCCGTAGTCTGGTGGACGAACTCATAGTGGTGGACACGGGCTCCTCAGATAATACGAAAGAGATCGCAAAATCCTTTGGCGCAAAGGTTTATGACTTTGAATGGTGTGATGACTTTTCCGCTGCCCGCAATTTCAGCCTCTCAAAGGCCAAGCATCCCTGGATATTGGTCCTGGACGCAGATGAAACAATCTCTCCAAGGGACCATCAAAGGGTAAGAGAACTGGTCAGAAAAGGAAGTTATTGCGGCTTCGAGCTCATTCAGCGCAATTATCTAAATGATGACATGATCAACGGGGCGGTGCCTTGCAGTGGCAAATACGATGAGGAAAAAGACCACAAGGCATTTATCCAGATTCCGGTTATCAGGCTGTTCAGGAATGACCCAAGGATAAGGTTTCAGGGCGCAGTGCATGAGCTTGTCTTTCATTCCTTTGAGAAATATGGGTTGCCATGGAAACTTACAGACATACCCATTCATCATTTCGGTTACGCAGTGTCCGGAAATTCGCCTTCAAAGCTCAACTTTTACTACAATCTAGGCAAGGCAAAGCTCAAGGAACAGGAAACTGATTTCAAGACCTATTATGAGTTAGGGGTCAACTGTGCCCTGCGGGGAGACATGGATGGAGCGCTCAAATTCCTCGATGAGTCAGTGCGCTTGAACCCTCGGTTTCACCAATCACAGATGATGTTGGGCACCATTTACATGAACAAGGGCGATCTGAACTCAGCCATCACACATCTTAACAAGGCCATTGAGCTAAATCCATCCGACTACGGGGCCCTTAACAACCTGGGGACCATTTATCGGCAGTTGGGCCAACGGGAAAAAGCGCACTCATACATAAGGGCGGGGCTCCGCGTCAATCCTTCAAATCCCACTCTTCTCCACAATATGGGGCTTGTGAAAAAAGATCTGTTTGATTTTGAAGGGGCCGAAAGGGCCTTCAAAAGTGCCATTGCCCACTCAAATGATCCAGAAAAAGGCCTCTTGGAACTCGCGGAAATCTATTGCATTACAAACCGCGAGCATGAAGCCAGAGAAATCCTGGAGCCTATGGCCAAGAGAACTCAGGTTGCATCCAACCTGCTGACTCTGCTGGAAAAACCACCCAAGACCATTTCCCTTTGCATGATAGTCAAAGACGAGGAAGCAAATCTGAGAGAACTTCTTCCCGGCGTTAAGGCCTTGTTCGATGAAATTATCATCGCAGATACCGGCTCTCAGGACAACACCATCCAGGTGGCAAGGGAGTTAGGAGCGAGGGTCTTTGAATTCAAGTGGTGTGATGATTTCGCTGCGGCCAGAAATTTTTCAATATCAAAGGCCGGGTGCGACTACATCTTTTGGCTGGATGCAGATGACAGGCTGGAGCGCCAAGATATAAACCGCTTTTTGGCTCTCAAATGGAAGCTCAGGGCAGAAAAGGATCCCCTAGCTCTTCTCATCACTGTAAGCTCTACCTTTGAGCGGGGGCGTTCGGAAAGCGTTTTCCAACAACTGAGGCTCTTTCCCAATGTCAAAGGGATAAGATTTGAAGGCAGGATTCACGAGCAGGTTTTCCCTTCCTTGCACCGCCTCGGCATACCCATTCGAAGTGTTGATATAAACATCCTCCACACCGGTTATGACGAACCGGCCAAGAGCGCTGAGAAAATCCAGCGCAATCTAAAGCTTGTTGAAAAGGATCTCGATAACCCTTTTTCATGCATTAGTGGGGCAAACCTCTTGGTGTCTTTGGGCCATAG
>JALVSJ010000411.1 GCA_027024445.1 Desulfobacterales bacterium | reverse complement strand
CCCCCTGATGGGCCTGCAGGTAGCCGGCCAGGCGGTGGACGGCATCCCCGTGCTGGGGCCGGTGCAGGCGCTGGCCGGCTACCTGCAGGCCCATCAGGGGGAGGGCAGCGGCTTCGAGGTATGGATCGCCCTCCCCCTGAGGGCAGAGGACAAGGTCAGGCAGATCCTCCACGACCTGCGCCACGTGCCGGTGGCCATCCGCTACGTTCCGGACATCTTCGGCTTCCGCCTCATCAACCACGACGTCTCCCAGATCGGCGGCATCCCCATCATCGATATCAACGTCACCCCCATGGTGGGCCTCAACCGCTTTATCAAGGCGGTGGAGGACCGGGTGCTGGCCGCCCTCATCCTGGTGGCTATCAGCCCCCTGATGCTGCTCATCGCTATCGGCGTTAAGCTCAGTTCCCCCGGCCCGGTGTTCTACCGCCAGGAGCGGGTCAGCTGGAACGGCACCCCCTTCCAGATGCTCAAGTTCCGTTCCATGCCGGTGGACGCAGAGGCGCAGACCGGCCCGGTGTGGGCCAGGGAGGGCGAAAGCCGCGCTACGCGTTTCGGCGCCTTCCTGCGCCGCACCAGCCTGGACGAGCTGCCCCAGTTCATCAACGTGCTCAAGGGCGAGATGTCCATCGTAGGCCCGCGCCCGGAGCGGCCGGTGTTCGTGGACAAGTTCAAGGACGAGATCCCGGACTACATGATGAAGCACATGGTCAAGGCCGGTATCACGGGCTGGGCCCAGATCAACGGCTGGCGCGGGGACACGGACCTGGAGAAGCGGATCGAGTACGATCTCTATTACATCGAGAACTGGTCGTTGTGGTTCGATCTGAAAATCATCTTTCTGACGATTTTCAAGGGGTTTGTGAATCGGAACGCGTATTAGAATCTCAGTCTCAAAACAGCAGATCCAACACCGAAGGTGGGCTTGCAGCCTGGTAGGAGTGGATTTCGCAAGGAGAAAATATGAATAGTAAAGCAGGCATGCATGACACCGCACTTGCATTCGATGAGACCTATCAAGATAGGTCTCATCTTTGGAAAAGCCATCCCATTTTATTTGGGGAGACATGGAAATTGAAGGTTATTGTGTCTGTAAGTTTGAATTCAATATCAACTTTATAGAAGGTGGTGTGCTATGTATGAAATTCTGAGTAAAGTGAGACGCTTAATACCCAATAGGGGCAAGAGATATTCTTTTTATGACGTCGGGTTTCATGGTGACAAGTATCTCATTCAATTAGTGGATTCGTTGATAAAGGATTGTCGGTATTTTATTGAGACTGGCGCTAATGTTGGGACTACACTTGCCTATATGGCTAAAACATATCCACATATTGAATGTATATCCTGTGAGCCAGATAAAGGAGCTTATAGAGAAGCAGTCAAAAATACATCAAGCTACACAAATTCCAGGTTATTCAATGAGACTTCTCAGCAATTTATTTCTCGACTTAGAGAAAAAATGGCTGATTTATTTAGCGAAAAATGCCTATTTTGGTTGGATGCTCATGGATATGGTTTTGATTGGCCTCTAAAGGAAGAAGTTGAATTTATTACATCAAATTTCGGTTCAGGTCTGATTTTGATAGATGATTTCCTTGTGCCGGGGGAGGAGTGTTTTAAGTATGATATGTATAAGGGACAAACATGTTCATATGACTTCATAAAAGACTCTATCTGCAAGGACAAGAATCATAGGGTTTATTACCCTGCATATACAGATAGAACATCTAATCATCATCCTCTTACGGGATGGGGCCTAATTTCTTTTGGTTGTGAGAGAGAGCTTAATATACCTGATGACCTTAAATCTAAAATTAATGGACCCATCGATTTTGGGTGATTCATATAAATTTGTGGCTTAATGTGTATCTTATTTGCTGGTCAGATATAGCGAGGTCAAGGTTTGAACGTCATCAAGTTTATTAGAAAATTAGTGGCTGAGGCGTCAACAGAAGCGGATGGATCGATTGCAATTAATGATGTAGCGCTTCTGAAGCGTTTTACAAGTGATCCAGATTTTCCTTTTTTGGTTAGCTTCCCTAGAACGGGAAGTCACTGGCTCAGAATGATTATCGAACTGTATTTTGAAAGGCCGCTGCTCACTCGTACATTTTTTAATGTGGATAGTTCTGATTATTTGCTGTTCCATACGCATGATCTTGATCTAGACATATATCGTGACAATGTAATCTATCTTTATAGAGACCCCGTGGATACGGTATTTTCCCAATTAATGTATCACCAACAAAACATAACGGATGAAAGTAGGATATCCTACTGGGCGGACTTGTATGGGAGGCATCTGTATAAGTGGCTTTGTTCTAATGACTTTTCTAGCAAGTTTACTGCCATTAGATACGAAATGATGAGGGATGTGCCCCACCAGGAGTTTAAAAAAGTGTGTGAGCATTTCGCGATGGAATTGGATGCCGAGAAGCTAAGCATGGTTCTAGTGGATGTTACGAAAGAAAGAGTCAATGCTAAAACTCGTCATGATCCACAGGTTGTTAATATGGAAGCAGACTACACGGAAAAGAGAGAGAAATTTAGAGGCAAATCAGAGGCGTTTGTATGGGACAGGATGTTGATGGGGAGAGAGGGGCTTAAGTCGCTGTTTTAAGTTGAGTGTGCCCATTTATGAGTAATGCTAAGATTACCGCGATTGTCGTAACATGCAATGATTCTCTGTATCTAGAGCGGTCACTAAAGAGCTTGGCGTTTTGTGATCAGGTTATCGTTGTTGATCTAGAATCAACGGATTCCTCTGTACGTATTGCTAAAGAATTAGGTGCAGATGTGCTCCTCAGGGAGAGAGTGCCAGTCGTTGAGCAGGCAAGGCTGTTTGCTATGTCGCAAGTAAGGCATGAATGGTTGCTTTTTCAGGACCCTGATGAAGTAATTCCATATGCTCTGGCTTGCCAAGTTAAAAAAGCATTATGCGGGAATCCTAATCTCTCAATGATAAAGGCGCCAATACAATTTTACTTTAAGGGGAAGCCATTAACTTTCTGTATATGGGGAGTCCCGTGGAATAAGAAAACTCTCATTGTTCATAGAGATAGAGTATCCCTCAAGCCCCATGTTCATAAAGGTTATGAGGCAGTGGAGGGATTTGATGTGCTTGAGATCAAAAGAGAGCGCGATAATTATATTCAGCATTATTGGATGGAGTCGTGGACGCAGTTAGTAGAGAAGCATAAAAGATATATTCAGAAAGAAGGGGAAGCCAGGTATAAATCTGGCCAAAGGTTTTCATGGGCGGGCGCGCTATATGATTCATGTTTTTCGGTTGCAAAAAATCTAATTTACTATAAAGGGTTGTGGGGCGGTGCTACAGGCATTTCGCTTAGTTTTTTTTATGGATGGTATATATTCATGAGTCACCTTTCTCTAAGGGCGTATGAGCAGAAGAAAGATAACTCAGCGTAATGTCTAGGGTGGGATTTTATTTATTTAGTGCGAATAGATTAGTGATGATTCATGCTTTGACACTAGTGTCCGGTTAACTTGATAGTGAATTCATGTAACATCATGAATTCAGGTATTTTTTCAGAAAAAAAGGGTGGTGTCGACTTGAATTCGGAAGTGGTTTCAAGAGACGGTTTGGGAAATCGCTCTGGGAGGATTTCTCATGTATACCGGCAAGACCCTGTTTGCGC
>JALVSJ010000410.1 GCA_027024445.1 Desulfobacterales bacterium | reverse complement strand
CTTAATACCTTCCAGTAAGGCAGGAGTGGCTCTGCCCGTCCTGATCTTATTGAACTCCCGGTTCAGGGCATCTACGGTTTTTCCCATTCTCTTACGAAGGTCGGATAGAATCTCGTCTTTCATTTTCCCTTTCCCCCTATGAGCGTTCCAACGGATTTCCCAGTTACTACTTTTTGGATATTTCCCTCTTTGAGGAGGTTAAAGACTACAATCGGAAGGTTTTGCTCCATAGCCAATGAAATGGCTGTGAGATCCATTGCCTTAAGGCCTCTTTCTATAACCTCAGTGTAGGTCAGCATAGGGAAAAATTTCGCGTCGGGAACTTGGACCGGGTCAGCATCATAGACTCCATCTACTTTTGTCGCCTTTAGCAATGCATCAGCTCTTATTTCGCAGGCACGGAGGGTTGCTGCAGTATCTGTAGTAAAATATGGATTGCCAGTGCCAGCACCAAACACTACTATCCGGTGTTTTTCCAAGTGTTTTAGAGCCCGGTCTCTTATAAAAGGTTCGGCAACTCCCCTAATTTCCATGGCGGTCATCACCAGGGCATGGATTCCCGTTGCTCGCAACGTTCCTGCCAATGCAAGAGCATTGATCACCGTGGCCAGCATTCCCATGTGGTCAGCCATAACCCGATCCATGGCGAACTGCTCTGCTTGAAGGCCTCTGAATATATTTCCACCACCAATCACTATAGCAACTTGGATACCTAGATCATGGATCGATCTAATTTCTCTGGCAATCCGGAGGATCATTGCAGGTTCGATAGTCTGCCCCTCACTTGCCAGGGCCTCCCCGCTCAACTTCAAAAGGATTCGATTAAAATGGGGTCTATCACTGCTCATCAGACTCCCCGAGTTGGAATCGTACGAACCGCCTGATTACAATATTCTCGCCAGTCTTTGCTATTAGTTCATTAAGGTAGTCTTGAACAGTAATGTCAGGATTCTTTACAAAAGGCTGCTCAAGGAGGCAGGCCTCAGAATAAAACTTTTTCATTTTGCCTTCGACGATCTTCTCGATCACCTTCTCGGGTTTTCCCATCTCTTTGGCCTGGGTCGCGTATATCTCTCTTTCCCTCTCAAGAAGTTGAGCCGGAATCCTATCCCGATCCACTGCCACAGGATTCGTAGCTGCTATCTGCATAGCTATGTCTTTTACGAAGGCTGAAAAATCATCCGTCTTACCCGTAAAGTCAGTTTCACAATTGACCTCAACCAATACACCAATCTTACCTCCTGCATGAATATAGGCCTGAATTTGCCCTTGTGAGGTGGCCCTCCCGCCACGTTTTTTAGCTGTGGCGATTCCTTTTTTCCTAAGATAGTCAATGGCCTTCTCGAGATCTCCATCGCACTCGTTCAGGGCTTTCTTGCAATCCATAATTCCTACGCCCGTTTTTTCCCTTAATTCCTTAATCAACTCCATTGTAACTGCCACGGTAATCTCCTTTCGCGAACTTAATTTATGAAGGGTAATAATCCCAGAATCTTATTGGTCTCATAACACAGGAGCCGTTTTACTCGGCCTCTGATTTTGCCTCCTCGACCTCCGCAATCTCTTTTGCATCTGAACGTTTGGGTATAACAATGACTTCGGGACCCTGCGCCTCTTCTTCTGCCTCAACTCCCTCTTCGACCTTTTCTTCCTCAACTGCTTCTTCTGCCTCTTTCGCCTCTGCCTCCGCCCTTAACCTTTCTTCGGCCAGGTTGTGGCCTTCCACACACGCGTCAGCAATTTTTGAGCAAAATAGCCTGATCGCCCTGATAGCGTCATCATTTCCAGGAATGATAAAGTCTATTTCATCGGGATCACAATTGGTATCAGCAATCGCCACTACGGGAATCTTTAGTTTCCTGGCTTCTCTTACCGCTATCCTTTCTCGCTTGGGGTCTACGACGAACAGTGCGCCCGGCAATTCGTCCATGTCTTTTATACCACCAAGGTTTTTTTCGAGCTTTGCTAGTTCTTTTTCCATTTTGAGGGCCTCTTTCTTCGTATACCTGCTGAACCCGCCCTCTCTTTTCATGGCTTCCAGTTCTTTAAGTCGAGCTACGCTTTTCCTGATAGTCTGGAAATTGGTGAGAGTTCCGCCAAGCCATCTATTGACCACGTAAAACATTCCGCAACGTTCGCTCTCTTCTATAATAGAATCATGGGCCTGTTTTTTTGTGCCAACAAAAAGTACTGAATACCCTTCCGCTACAGTCCGCACAACAAAATCATATGCTACTTTGAAAAGTCGTACGGTCTTTTGTAAATCAATGATATGAATGCCGTTACGGGCACCAAAGATGTAAGGTTTCATCTTGGGATTCCACCGTCTGGTCTGATGCCCGAAGTGAACACCTGCTTCCAATAACTCCTTCATAGTCACATTTGCCATTTACTCTTCCTCCTTCTTTAGAGGGCTTGATAGAACCCTCTGCCTCGGTATTTTCCCTCCACCCGGACTCTGTCTGTCCACTAAAGCACCGGGCTGTAATTCCGGGTGTGTGGAATTATGGCCCCAACGGGGCCAGTGTATCCCTTGAGAAATATTTCTTGGGCTGCTATAATCTCAAAAAATTAAAGTCCCTGTTTGATCAAACCCTAAAAGGGTGAGGCGAAACCGAAGAAAAGGCGATTTCGTAACACAAAATCTTCTTAATACCATCTCATTGTAGAATTAGCAAGGGAAATTACGTTTACAGGCCTACTTGTTGGGCTGATGAGGTAGAATCGTAAACTTTCCGCAGGGACCTTCTCTAAAAAGGTGGATTGGAGGTCGAAAAATCTGTACTGAAGTCAGCTTCCCAGGCAAAGACGATTCATTTATGCCAAACCACAAGAGCAGGGGTATATTGCTTGAACTCAGGGAAAAGCTGGATCGACAGGAGGACGTAAAACTCTCTGAGTTTGCATGCAAGAGTCGTTTTGCCATAAGAAAGAGGCAAGAAGAGGAAATTGTTCTAGGTCACAGGCAGCAATTTTCTATAGACACCGATCGGATTCTACATTCGCTCGCCTACTCCCGTTACATAGATAAGACACAAGTTTTTTACCTCATCAAGAACGATCACATTACCCACCGAGTGCTTCATGTACAGCTGGTCTCGAAAATCGCAAGGACCATAGGAAGGCTTTTGCACCTCAATGAAGATCTCATTGAGGCCATAGCCCTGGGCCATGACATCGGTCATACTCCGTTTGGCCATGATGGCGAGGCATTTCTTTCCGTGTTGTGCCAGGCCCACGGACTCGGCCCCTTTTTGCACAATGTTCAGAGTGTGAGATTCCTCCAGCATATTGAGAGGAAGGGCCGCGGTTGGAATCTGACATTGCAAGTATTGGATGGAATTTTTTGCCACAATGGTGAGATCCATCTCAAAGCCCTTAGGCCCAAATGGGAGAAGGATTTTGACGAATTTGAGAAAGAAATGCAGGCCAAGGCCTCTGACCCAGACATCGATGTCTGGCCCATGACCCTTGAGGGTTGTGTGGTGAGGATGGCTGATACTATAAGCTATGTCGGCAGAGATATTGAGGATGCTATACGCCTGGGACTTATACGCAGGGAGGAGATACCCAAGAGATGTAAAGAGGTGTTGGGGGACAAGAACGGAACCATAGTTTACAGGTTGGTTGAAGACCTAATTGTGAACAGCCTTGACAAGCCGTTCGTGAG
>JALVSJ010000409.1:302-3685 GCA_027024445.1 Desulfobacterales bacterium | reverse complement strand
ACACCTTGTCACCGAGGATGCTGTTAATGAAAGTAGACTTACCCCTTTTGAACTGGCCCAGCACAACAAGATGGAAGCGGTTCTCTATCAGTTTATCCTGCACCTCTTTAAGGTTCTCTGCTAACCCGCTGCTTCCCCTTGTCTCGCAAAAATCCTTGAGTGAACCTATCTCTTTCAGGAGAGTTTCTCTTATCTCTTTGTACCTGTCTAACATGGTGTCCTCCCCAAACAAAAAACCCTGCTCGGCCTTGCCTCAACAGGGTTTTTGCACAATGAAACCCCACCAGGCGTTGGTCCGGTGGGGTAGGTAATGGTTGATCGTCCTAACTCCTACCCCAAACCCAAAGCCGATTTGAGATAGAAGTCATCAGCCCGTCTCAAAGGGCGGTTAAAGGCGGACTTCATCGCCTTTTTGCTTGTGAAATATAGTACAATTTGTTTAAACTGTCAACCCAGATTTATCCAAGATTGGTTTCTTAAGAAAGGATGGGCGTTTTTTTGCCAAAGGAAATCCAGATGAAAACATATCTTAAGGCTTGGGAAAATCTTTGATGGCCAAATTCATTGCTGTGGGTGATAGTGCTTCTTCGTGGCATTCTTCCTTTATAACGAAAAACCTATTACTGGTTTTTCTTATATTGCTTGCCCTGGTGCTCGCCCCCCTTTCTCACCAACGGATCCTGGAATTCCCTTCCATGGTACACTGGGACACTATCCTGGCGTTGGCAGGCCTGTTACTGGTTACAACAGGAATAGGTGAAAGCGGTTTTTTCGACCTCATTGCCTATCGTGTCTCCCACCAAATAGCAGACGTGCGTGTGCTCGGCCTGACCCTGGTCTCTCTTGCAGCAGCACTTTCCACATTTCTAACAAATGATATTACCCTGTTCATAATGGTTCCTCTCACCCTGGGGTTGGAGAAAGCCCTCGGGCAAGGAGTTATGAAGATTATCTTTCTTGAAACAATAGCTGTAAATGTGGGTTCTTCCCTGACCCCCATAGGCAACCCACAGAATATTTTTCTCTGGCATAAGTGGGGAATTTCCTTCCCTGTATTTGTGCAACAGATGGCCCCGGTATTTTTTATAATGGTGGCTGTGTTGTTGATGGCCACACTTGCCTGTGTTCATTCAAAGAAACTACCTGCTATTGATTATATCCCGCTGCGGGTGGATCGGGTGCTTCTTGCCCTGTCCGTAACGATGCTGGTCGCCTTTACCGTGTCCATTGAATTGCGATATGCAAGGTATTTTCTGTGGGTGGTTTTTGCATGCTTTCTTGCTATTAGAAGAAAAGTAGTCCTGAAATCAGATTGGGGCCTTATTTTTCTCTTTATTGCCATATTTATCGACGTACACTTGATAGCTCAGCTCAAAGTGGTTCGTACTCTTATCGGCGCAATTGATTTCACCAGTCCTCCAGCGCTGTTTCTGGCCGGGGCATTATCTTCCCAGGTCATCAGTAACGTACCCGCTGCCGTCTTGCTGGCAAAGTATGCCACCAACTATAAGATCATCGCCTATGGTGTGAGTATCGGAGGGAACGGACTGGCCATAGGGTCGTTTGCGAACTTAATCACCCTGAGACTGTTGAAGAAAAAATCGGCCATCCTGCGGTTCCACGCCTATTCTCTTCCCTACTTTGTTGCGACTCTGCTCTTGACCTATTACTTTTTGATCCATTTCTAATATCCATGCCCTATCTTGGGCTGTGAAAGAAGACCATCCATGCACCCAGCACAATGAATAGCACGCCTGCTCCCACCCTTACATAGTTTTCCGGTATCCACCTGGCAACAAACGAGCCAAGCAATACGGCCAGCAATGACGTAAGGGCAAGGGCACCGGCCGCCCCGATGAATACTGAGAGCCTGGCCTTGCTCTCTGCAGCAAAGCTCAATGTGGCCAATTGTGTCTTGTCCCCCAATTCTGCCAGGAAAATCATTCCAAAAGTTGTAAGAAGCACCTTTATGTCCATTGATCACCCTCTTTGTGGTCTGGAACCCGGGGGCCCCTACCCTTTTCTATTCAGGATACAGGATAGGTATCACCTTATTCCTGTTTTTCTTGTAGACTTTGAAATGGCTATCAAGTGTAAAGATAAAGCTTTCACCGTATAACTCTGCCATGCGGACAAGGCAAGCGTCTGCAAATGACATCGGCAGTCGCGAATACTTTTTTACCAGAGAGGCTATTCTGTCCAAGTTTCCACTTAGAGAAAATGCGACGTCCACCACTCTCCTCCGCAGGAGTTCCATGACCGCTTCCTGTCCTTTATTTGTGCCCGAGAGGAGAAAGCAAGCCTCGGATATTACTGCCTCGCATGTCAGCAAAGGCGGTTCGATCTCTGCCCAATGTTCCAGAGCCCACCCGTGGTACTTGTCCTTCCTATTGAGAAATGCTACCAGGGGGCCTGTATCTAGGATTACATTTTGTCTCATTTGCCATAGCCCCTCATATGTTTGGGGTTGAAAGATAAATCAGACGGGGCTTCCACACATCCTGCCAGATCTCTGGAAACATCCATAGCCGAGTAGCCCTGTAATTTACGCTCTTCTCTTAAGAATTTTTCCAATGCCAGCCTTACCAGGGCAGACCTGCTACGTCCAGTTTTCCTTGCAGCATTATTAAGCAGGGAAACCATAGGTTCGGGTAGCTTAACTGAAATATTTTCCATAAACGCCTCCTGGTAATACTTTTTTTCATTATGGTAACACTTTGACCATTGTCATTCAAGTCATCTTTTCTCGCTCGCTCCGCCTGGTAGGATAAGGGAAGCCACTGCCAGATAGGGATACTCTGCTATCGATATACCTAACAGCGGTGCACTCCTGAACCCTCCGGCACTTCTCTGACACGAAATGATTAAAGGTAAATTCCTTCACCTTCACAAAAGGCAGTGCGTGTGATACAAAAGGTTTTCACTTTGTCAAGATTCTCTGTGCTGATCTGAGCCCTAGGATCACACAAAGGCGTCCAAAATCGGTTTTTCAACAACAGGCAGGGGAGCGGCGTTATCAGGCACTCAGTAGTCCAACTGCAACACTGCTATTTCCTTGCACGCCGTTGCCTTCAGCCGGGGAGGAGAAATCTTAAGATTTCTCCCGGAGTTTACCCCGATATACAGAGGGGGTCGAAATGACATGGGCGGCACTGATAGCCCAAGGCAACACTAGATCCTAATCCCGTTTTATCAACAGGTACCGAATGGGTGCAAGTTGATCGAGCAACACCTGGTAATAGGAATTCACATATGCACTTTCCCGTTTCTGGAGTTGAAGTATCTCCCTTAATACCGGTGGCAGTAGCCTTTGGGGTATCTTTTTTCACCTCCATGGGTGGAGTGTCAGGTGCATTTCTTTTGCTTCCCTTTCAGGTAAGTGT
>JALVSJ010000409.1:0-292 GCA_027024445.1 Desulfobacterales bacterium | reverse complement strand
CATACGTGAGGGAAGGATGGCCTGGCCCTTGGCCCTTGTCATCATTTCAGGCACGCTACCTGGTGTGTTTATTGGCGCAATAATAAGAATCAAATACCTACCGGATCCCAGGCACTTCAAGGTGTTTGTGGGCTGTGTACTTCTCTATATCGGAATAAGGCTCCTCTATGATCTGACATCGAGGGCAAAGAAATCGAAAGAGAAGACTGTGAGGCTCGAGGATCGATTCAAACAGCAGGGGGGTATGGCCATATCTTCAGATAAGAGCAGCGAGACTAGGTCCATCCGAACA
>JALVSJ010000408.1 GCA_027024445.1 Desulfobacterales bacterium | reverse complement strand
CAATCTGGGTTGAATAGTAGACATATATTATAACAATGAAGACTATCATCCCTCGATCAACAATCAATGCCACGATTCAACTTCCGGGTTCAAAAAGCATTACGCACCGGGCTTTGATTGCAGCCTCCTTCGCGTCAGGCAAAAGCATCATCAGGGGAGCTCTTGAATGCGAAGACACGAGCCATACTATCGCAGCCCTTAGAAAGCTGGGTGCCGCAATATGTCCACAGGAAAACAACCTTGAAATAACTGGGATGGGTGGGCCAGCACACTTGGGGCAGAAAAAATTGGAGATTTCTTTGGGAGATTCAGGTACTTCCTTCAGACTGCTGATGGCAATGGTCGCCACGTGCAAGGGAGAGTTTTTGCTGGACGGAGGCCCAGGTCTTAGAAAGAGACCCGTCGGCCCATTGGGCAGATCTTTAGGACAACTTGGCGCTTCTGCAAAATACCTGCAAAACGACGGGTATGCCCCTGTGCTGATCAAAGCCTCTGGCTTAAAAGGGGGAAGGACGATCCTGGAGGCACGGCATAGCAGCCAATATGTCTCCGCATTGCTTTTGGGTGCGCCTTATGCAAGCGCTCCCGTTGAAATTTTCATACGTGGTGAAGTGGTTTCTTCACCTTATGTTGACCTCACCCTCAAAGTTATGGACTCCTTTGGGGTGAAAGTGGAAAGGCAAGGGTACCATTTCTTTTCTCTCGTCCCTGGCCAAAATTACACGGGTACAGATTTTAGGATTGAGGGCGATGCCTCTGCAGCGGCTTTCTTTTGGGCAGCCACGGCTGTCACAGGAGGCAGTGTCACTACCAAAGGCCTTGGGCCAAGCAACACTATACAGGGAGATATTCGTTTTCTTGAGATACTGGAGAATATGGGATGCAGTGTGAATACGGGAGAAGACCAAGTCACTGTATCTGGCCAGGCCCTTCGTTCCATTGAAGTGGACTTACGAGACACCCCTGACCTGGTGCCACCACTTGCTGCAGTGGCGCTCTTTGCAAAGGGCAATACTAGAATTTATAATGTCGGCCATTTGAGGCTCAAAGAAAGTGATCGACTGATGGCCATAGCCCAAGAATGGAGAAAACTGGGGGCTAGCATAGAAGAACGCCCTGATCGGTTAACGATTGAAGGTGGAAAGAAACTGACGGGGGCCACGGTAGATCCTCACAATGATCACAGGATCGCCATGTCCCTTGGGGTTATCGGCCTGAGGGTCCCAGGCATTCACATCCTCAATGATCAATGCGTGGCAAAATCCTTTCCTTCTTTCTGGGATCTCTGGGACAACCTGTGATATTGCCTGCTATTGCGCCGTTCATATCCCAAGACCTGCCTCACTCACTAGAAAAGGTCGCCTCTCATTTCGCGCCTACCTGGTTTCTCCCCACTTCAGTGCGATCTGGGTATATATCTCCACCGCTTCGGCGAGCTTGGAAACATAACAGTATTCATCGGTCCTGTGCGCCATCTCCGCTTCACCGGGACCCAAGATCAAGGTGGGCGGATTGCCGAGCGCAGGGGTTAGATCAGAGGCATCGGTAAAGTAAGGCGCTGCCGCAGGTTGGGGTTTTTCCCCTGTCACTTTTTCCACTATATCAAAGACCTCTTTGACCCACTCATCTTTCGGGTCTGTGGCTACCGGTGTAGCATAGTTTATTAGCTCCACCTCACCCTTGTCTGCGATCAGTCCTTTCACCTGGTCCAAGACCTTATCAGGTGTAAGTCCGGGCACAGTCCTGATATCCACCCCTACACTCGCATAATCTGGCACCGAGTTTATATTCTTGCCGCCAGAAATGGTCCCCACATTGAGGGTAGGTGATCCAAGAAGAGGATGGGCCGGGACATTGAAATCCATATCCCTGAGCTTCATCACAGCTTCGGCAGCCTTATAAATGGCGTTATCCCCCAGTTCAGGCATTGAGGCATGTGCCGACTGTCCCTTTGTGTGGACTCTGAGATGGATCGCGCCCTTGTGGCCCAGCAGTGGCTGACTTGATGTTGGCTCACAAACAACCAGCCCGCCAATAGGACCTAGTAGTTCAGGGTGCACAGCAATATATCTCGCACCCTGACAAAAGGTTTCCTCCCCTGCAGTGAATAACATGACAACTCTCTCGTTCAAGCCCATCTCAGCCAACCGGGCCGCGGTCATAATCATGGCAGCAAGTCCTGACTTCATGTCAGAGGCACCTCGGCCATAGATCTTGTCATCCACTATCTCCCCTGCAAAGGGATCATGCTCCCATGGCGCATTCCCAAGGGGAACTGTATCCATATGCCCACAAAAACATATCGCGCCCTTACTACTTTCATGCCCTTTTGACCGCGCAACCAGTGAGGTCCTTTTTGGTGCAAACTCCAGCGTTTTTACCTCGTATCCATGGTCTGCCAGGATATCACTTATGAAAGAAGCACACTCATCTTCATTTCCAGGCGGGTTTATGGTGTTAAAGGAAATCAACTCTTGCAATAGGAAGATCGCATTTTGGGACCCAGCCATGTCAGCACTCACCTCTTTGACAGGTAATATTAATCCCCAGGTCTGCTTATTATCCGCATAAGACCTGAGAAAAGTAGAAACTAATTTAACAGAGCCCCGCTGGATAGGGAATAGAAATCTTGAGAACTTCGGGCACTGTTATCCCTTTTCACATAAGAGCACAATATGTAGTTATAGTTTGATATTAAGCTACAATATGTAGATTTATTATAAATTATATTAAATAAAATAAAATTCTTGACATTTTTCTACCTATTTGTATTAATTTATGCCGTTTTTTACGCTTTTTCTCGCACTGAGCTCAACCGAGGGTTTTTACATGCTCCCACGCCACAGCAAACGGCGCAAAGACCTCAGCCAGTTCCTCCAGAACCCGGTCAGCCTCGCACTTGCCCAAACACTGCCCATCTCCGTTTTCCGACCTTATATACACCTGCTAGGTTTCCTGTATTATCTTTTGAGAAGCAATGAGCGGAAAGAAACTACATCCACAATAATAACTCGTATTGCAAATGGTGCGGGACCACTGGAAAGGCTATCCCTCGTCTATAATACTTATAGGGGAATATTTGAGCACTACCTTGAAAAAATTATCATAGCTACTCGATCTCCCTCTGAGATGGCTGACTATCTGATGAGATACTGTGAGTTGGGGGATACAAGGTGGCTGGATCTTGTGGATGTAGCAGGCAGAGGGGGTATAGTGGCTACGGGGCATTTTGGGGCTTCTGAGTTCTTGCCAGTCCTTCTAGCCTTGAATGGATACCCAACTGCCACTCTTATCCGCTACAAGACAGTCGAATTAAGGAAATTTGCAAAGAAAAGGGCCGAGGCCTATGGAATAGTCTTGATCGATGCCAACGAGACTCACTCTTCATTCATGAAAGCTATAAAGGCCCTTCATGACGGCAGGATACTTGTCGCGCTTTGCGATGAATTCAATCACTGGTCCCCAAGCCGTAACTGTCTAATTAAAGTATTAGGAGAAGAATGTCCTGCGGACAGGGGGTTGGCAGTCTTGCAAAGGAGGACTAAATCTCCACTTTCATTGGGGTTACTATATAGAACTCATCAGAAGAACGGCAAAAAATATCGCCTGGCCTTACACCCTATTACGGAAAATGGGAACAAGCGACCTGTATCTGCTGCCACATGGGAAATCCTTGAGTCCTATATTCGAAAATATCCCGAGCAGTGGTATAAATGGAATGCAGTGGCGAGAGGACTGGCAAAATACAAGCTAACTATTAGCAAATATAGGTAGGATCTGCTAACCTAAGTAATCCCCTTCTAACCTCTATCTAATTATGAACCTATATCCTCACCTGTCTGGGAGCGAGTATCCATTGAAAATAACAAAGTTGAATGCCTACGCGGTTAGACTGCCCCTTAAAGGGGAATTTTCCACCTCAAAGCAAAAAAGACTCTTTACGGAAACTGTTATTGTTGAGTTAGTGGCTGAAAGGGACGGTCTAAGAGGATACGGGGAGGGTACTCCTGTGGAATTTGTAACAGGGGAAACTCCTGAGAGCGTCATCGAAACAATAAAAGTTATCGCACAACATAAACTCTTTCCCAAAGAGCTTTCGAGCCTAGAACAAATACAGGATTTAGTCGAGGCCCTTCCATTCGAAAGAAAAACTAACGACGCCACATGTGCGGTAGAAATTGCACTTTTGGACTTGTTAGGTCGTCATGAAGGTAAACCCGTTGTAGACTACTTTGATAAGACATTTTTCACTTCCAACATCCATTACGCTGCCATTATTCCACTGGGAGCAAAAGATACGGTTATCCAGTTTTGTAATGGGATCAAGAAATTAGGAATTACACAAGTCAGAGTCAAAATGGGGCAAGATTACCACCAAAATAAAGATACGTTGAAATTCGTCAGGAAATCACTGGGAGACAGCTGCGTGATAACCGTGGATCCCAATGCTATTTGGGACAAGGACTTAGCTTTCAAGCACCTTCCTCTGCTCAAGGAAATCAGTGTCAAGACAGTGGAAGAGCCTATGCCAAGAGATGCCGATGGATTTGAACGCTTTGCTGAAGCTCTTAGAGATTCTGGCATTTACTTGATGGCTTGCGAGTCTGCTGCCACACTTAATGAAGTAAGAAAGATTTTGTTAGAGCGCCTGTACCAAATAATTAATATCAAGTTATCTAGAAATGGGGGCTTGACGAGGTGTCTAAAATTAATTGATCTTATCCGAGAAAGTCGGCTGCTCTTTCAAATTGGATGCGCCGTGGGCGAGTCAGGCATCTTATCAGCGGCAGGTCGCGCCCTCGGGCTCCTGTGCAAAGATGCACTGTGTTATGATGGCTCTTACGATGCACACATACTTCAAGAAAACGTAACCAGTAAGGATGTCAGTTTCGGTTATCACGGACAAGCGGGCCCCCTCTCTGGCAGTGGTCTTGGAGTAGAGATAGATACACATCGGCTCAAAAAGTTCTCCCGATATGTGACCTCTGTAACTTTTTGAGGACGATTTGAATAGTTATCATGGTGAGATGGAGATCTGTGATGGCAAAGAACCCCATATATCTAAATTGGAAAAAGCATTATGACACAACGCTTAGAACCCTTGCTGATAAACATGTGATACTTCTTTTCTCTGGAGGGAAAGATTCATCACTTGGCTTGGATTTCTTGCTTCGTGCATCCGGTGAATATGGCTTTTCGTTGTCAACTCACGGAGGTGCTTACCCTGTTCATCGCTATCAGAGCCCTGAAATCGATGCGCTGAACGCCTATTGGAAACAAAGGGACGCCCAAATTATATGGCATAGGGTTGCTGAGTCTGATAAGCCGCTGGAGCGAGCACAAAATCCTTGCAAGGAATGCCAGAGGTTACGCAGACAAAAGTTTTCCTCATTTTTGCAAAAGGAGGTCAAAGACTGGGGTAGTCTTGTACTAATAGCTTGTTACACTCTAAGTGATTTGGTGAGCTATGCTATTGAACACATCTTAGGTGGCTTTACAAGAATTTCAAATGAGAACCAGCAGAGGGCCGACCGAGCAATGGAAACAGCGCAACGCTTTTACCCGATTCTTAAGATGCGAGAAGGATACACAGTATTTAGGCCATTAGTATACTTCGACGAAAATACAGTCGAAAAATACCTCGTAGAAATGTCTATCCCGTTTCTTTCTACTCCCTGTGCATACCGAGATTCCAGGCCCAAGCGCATCCTTCAGGAATATTATAAAAAAATGGGCCTGCAGTTTGATTATGCTAACCTTGTCGAGTTTATGAAAAAAATTCCAGACTTTCCTTTAAACCACTCCTACCAAACAATGCACAAAGAAGTCTATGTTAATAAGTTCTTCTAGTCTACTCCTCTTTACGCTTATCTAACATGACATAGTCAAATAATCGGACACCATTGGATTTCCTCAAGGGTTAGGCATCTTGAGCCGATATCTATAAATATATTGTGATTTTCTGAGGTTAGCGACTTTCCCTTTTAAGGCTCAATTCTTGCATTCAGCAGTCATATAGAACTGTGTTGCTGGAGGGGTTCAGATGATATCTTTAGCTCAAGTGGTAGAGAGAACCATATCTAGTATTTTGAGTACCAAGAAAAGGGGTACACCCAGCAAAAGGTGGGATATAGGTGAAAATGGGCATACCACAAATCATCTTGATGTGGAAAAGGCACAAAAGGTGGTCAATGAGTACGGCATGGCCCTTGAAAGGGCTAGTTACCACAACAGGCGAGAGATTATTCGTCTCATAAATAACCTGGCAAATGGAGAAGAATCAGCTCATAACGTCTCTGCGAGCCTCTGGGAAAAACGGGGACGACCCTACGATCTCTTTGCCCTGAAATGTGACATCTCCCTGCTCCCTTACCCTAAAGAGACCATTCGTGAAGCTATTGAACTTCTCCTGAAGTACGAAAAATGCCCTGAAAATATTCAACTGTTGGAATCTGGTCTTCGATATTTGGAGGCATTTGCTTAAAGCCCCTTGCTGTGAACTTTATATGATACTTTTAGATCGATGCTTCAGTGATATGCTAATATGTTAGTAGATCCCAAATATCCTTCTGAAACATTTGCAAGTCCCGCACCTGCAAAAGATGGAAAACACCGGATTCAACAGCTCGGGTTCCAACCGAAACCTATGCCTAGAGAGGCCAATTGTATTAATTTTCGTGGGCTTATTAGCTACATTCATGATACTTACGGAGAGCAAGCCGTCTTAGAAGTCTTTGGCGAATTCATCAATAACCCCAAGTATCTCTTAGCCGACAAGTACGACCCAACAAAGGGTATCCCGATTGATTTGAAACACTTTACAGACCCGTCCTATTGGATATCCTATGATCTAGCCCTTCAAATAATGAAGAATGTCAGAAAGGTGATCAAGGAAGAAGAGCCTCTTTTTGTTGCGGGGAAAGGGGCTGTAAAGGCAAGTCTCTCAAAAAGTGTGTTCTTTGCGGCCAGAATACTTGGCCCGAAATCCATCTTCAAACGAGCTCAAAAATTTAATGCTCGATTCAATCGAACAAAACAACTCCAGATTTTGGAGATGGCTGAGGATCACGCTGTTTTGACATTTGATTACTTCCCTGGATTCAAAGCTTCACGAGAAATGTGCGACTGGCATCGTGGAATTTACACCGGTGTGCTCACCTGTGCTGGCTTCAAACAAGTCAAGGTAAAAGAGGTCTCTTGCGTAGCCGAAGGAGATGAGAAATGCCTTTTTCACATTTCGTGGAAAAATCAATGGATTCTCATCTCAGCTCTAAAAGCAGTGATCAAAAGCCTGCTTCGATGGGCCATTGGTGATCTCGTTGCCGAATACGAAGAATCGGTTAGAGACAGGGATGCGCTTATCGAAAAGCTCACTGAATCAGAGCACAGGTATAGGAGCGTATTCGAAAGCAGCGCCACCCCCACTATCATAGTAGAAGAAGACCTGACGATATCCATGGCCAATACGGAGTTTGAAAGGTTGAGTCGTTTTTCCAAGGAAGAAGTAGAAGGCTACATAAAGCTAGATCAATTTTTCAATCCCGAAGTCCTGCAATCTGTACTAAATGCGGATAACTCTTCTGACACAAAGGACGAGTTTCTCAAAAGAGAATTCAAATTCAAAGACAAAGAAGGCAACGAGAAAGATGTATTGATTAAAGTGGGCAAGATGGCAGGCGTGAACAGGTATGTCTGCTCACTCGTTGACATCACATCGAGAAAACGGATGGAAAGGACCCTGCGCAAGAGTGAAGAGAAGCACCGGAGCATTATTCAAAGTATTGAAGAAGGATATTTTGAAACAGACCTTTCCGGCCGCTTTACTTTTGTAAATGACTCGTTATGCAGGATCCTGGGTAAGCCTCGTAAGGAACTTCTGAGAACGAGTTATAGAAATTTTGTCACTTCTGAGACAGCCCAGTCTATTTACAGGACTTTCAACAGGGTGTTCAAGACCGGAAGGCCAGTAAAAGTCGCAGAGTACGAATTTTTCAGGGAAGACGGAACAAAACTCTTCATAGGACTTTCAGCCAGCCTCATCAAAGATCAAGAAGAAAAGCCAGTTGGTTTTCGGGGAATTATGAGAGATGTTACAGAGAGGGAAAAAGCCAAAGATGAAAAACGCAGACTTGAAGCACGCCTAGAGCAAGCCAAACGAATGGAAGCAATAGGTACGCTTGCAGGAGGTGTGGCCCATGACTTAAACAACATACTGTCCGGAGTAGTCAGCTATCCTGATCTTCTCCTTATGCAACTCCCGCCCGACAGTCCAATGCGGAAGCCCTTAAAAACCATCCAGGAAACGGGGGAAAAGGCTGCCACAATCGTTCAGGATCTTTTGACTTTGGCTCGGCGGGGTGTTGCTGTTACAGAGGTCATAAATATCAACAAGATTATTTCAGATTACCTGCAAAGTCCTGAGTTTGAAAAGCTCAAAGCGTATCACCCCGCAGTGAATGTGGTAACAAGGCTTGATAAGGAGCTTTTCAATATCAAAGGCTCCCCTATCCATATCTCGAAAACCATTATGAACCTGGTCTCCAACGGTGCCGAAGCAATGCCGGACGGTGGCACTCTGACCATAATTACGGAGAACCAGTACCTTGAGGAACCTTTCCCCGGCACTGAATTGGAACCCGGGGAATACGTAACTGTCAAAGTGATCGACACTGGCGTTGGGATGACCGAAGAAGAAAAGGAAAGGATATTCGAACCATTCTATACAAAGAAGGTAATGGGGCGTAGTGGTACCGGCCTGGGCATGGCTGTTGTCTGGGGCACCATCCAGGATCACAAGGGACACATAGCAGTGGAAAGTGAAAAGGGTAGGGGAACCACATTCACCCTTTACTTCCCCGCTACCAGGGAGGAGACCGCCAAGGAGGAAAAACACCTGTCCTTAGAAGACTATATGGGAAAAGGCGAGACAGTCCTTGTTGTCGATGACATAAAAGAACAGCGCGAGATCGCTTCTGCAATCCTGAAGAAACTCAACTATCAGGTTTATGCTGTTGCAAGCGGAGAGGAAGCGATCCAATACATGAAAGAACATTCTGCTGATGTTTTACTCCTGGACATGATCATGGATCCCGGAATGGATGGCCTTGAAACATACGAGAGGATATTGAAAATCCATCCAGGGCAAAAAGCCATAATTGTTAGCGGATTCTCAGAATCTCACAGAGTCAAAAAGGCACAACAATTAGGGGCAGGGATCTATATCAAAAAGCCTTACTCCCTTGAAAGGCTTGGGATCGCCCTTAGACAGACCCTCGAAGGCCCGGTAAGATAAAGTTTACCTCACGATTTATTATCTACCTCAACAACCCTTCTCCTCCTGCGGCGCGGCTTGCGTGCCTCGGCCATCTTTTGGTACTTCGCCCTAAGCCTCGGCCAAATTGTATAGACGTACAGAGTATTTAGTAGGGCCAGCCCCACGATAAAAAACAGTGCAATCTTCTGATCAAGTCTGTCCTTGGGTTTGACAGGGCCAAAGAGGATTGATCCCGCCACAATCCCATAAACTATTATCACAATGATGGGTACTGTAATGCCTCCCTTTATCTTGAATGACCTCTCAGCATCTGGTTGCTTTCTGCGCAGTCTTATCACACACAAGGCCATGACCATGTAGATCATGCATTCTGCTGCCGCTATGATGAGTATCATGGACAGGACGTAATGGGTCAAGAATCCGTAAACTGTAATGATCACTGCATAAGCTGTGACCGCAAGCATTGCCACCCATGGAGTGGCATATCTTGGATGAAGCTTGGCGAGAAGCTTTGGGATAGACCAATCCCTTGCCATGGCATAGAGAAATCGCGAGGCTGTCATGACGCCCGCATTGAGGGAAGTAAGCGAGGCAAGGAGGGCCATGGCAATCATGAAATAGAGGCCAAAAGAGCCAAGGAGCTTTTTTCCATACAGGAGGTGCGGTATAGGCAGACCTTCTGGTTTGAGAACCCACGCAAGTTGTTGTTTGTCAAGCACGGAAGTCATAGCAGTGGAAAACAGGGCGTAAGTAATGGCCAGCAGACCGAGGGAAAGCATCATCCCCTTGGGGATGATCTTAACGTCCATTACCTCTTCTGAAATAGTCACAACCCATTCAAAGGCAATGAAACATGCAATTCCTATGGCTACAGCTTGAATAAAACCATCCAGACTCCCGATTGCAAATGGCCTTGCTATATGAAAATCAATTCTATAAAAACCATAAATTGATATCGCTATCAAGCCTATGAACATTCCATAAGCGATGATGTCCTGTGTGGTACCGGCTATCTTTATCCCCCTATAATTCAGGTAAAGGAGCAACAGACCGAAAGCCACGGCCCAGAGAACCGGGGGCATGAATGTGAAACCCTGGCCAAGGGCCTGTGAGAGCACATATATCTCTGCTCCAACTATTGAAAGCTGCCCCATCACATATACGCCTGCAATGACGATTGCAGCCCGTTCCCCAAAGGCCTTTTCAATATAAAGCTTTATCCCCGCAGCAGAAGGGTACATTGAGTTGAGCTCAGAGAAGCAGGACCCGGCGAAAACTGCCATGAGGCCTGATGTGAGTATCGCAATCCATGCAGAGTGACCGGCCAGATAGCTTGCCAGTTCAATGAAAGCCACATAGTTTACTGTGGCAAGTGCCATCCCTGCTCCGGTAGAGACCACGGTCCTCAAGCCAAGTGTCCTTCGTAGCTGAGTCATAATCACACCTCTGGCCAGATGATTGCGGTGATAGCGTCAATCCGCATGATGTCTTCCTGACTGCCCCTCACCTTTATCTCGCCTTTCAGATACTTCTGCGTAGGATTGATGTCGCCCCAGGAGATATCGCACAGGGTTTCGCTATCGGCCTCTATAATCACATCGGGTGTTCCCTGGCTTCCCAGTTCATTCTTTATTATTTCTCCTTCCACTACTGTCATG
>JALVSJ010000407.1 GCA_027024445.1 Desulfobacterales bacterium | reverse complement strand
GAAGGGTTTGTTGAGGGCGATAATTCTTGCCAGGGTGCCTGATTGAGTCTCATCTACCGTGGGAAGAACAACAAAATCGCAGATTGCCATAACCTTATAGTATAATTCCCCCCTAGGAACAAATTCGTAGTAGTGCGCAAGTCCCTTGTGTTCCAGTATTTCAAGTTCATGCAGGTACTTTTTGTAGTCCTTTAAGTGGGCAGGGTCCCGCATGGTTCCTGCGGCAAGAAGGTCCCAGTCTTCTCCTGTTTCGTGCTTTATCGTGGCCGCGATTTCCTCCCACATGCTGGTCAATATGTCCCAGCGCTTGTTGGATTGTATCCACCCCACCAGGCCCACAAGGTGTTTTCCGAAATCAGGGATTTGATCGAGTCCCAGTTCTTTTCTGAGCCTCGGGATATCTTCGGGAGACCATCGCCTGTCGGGTCTGGCTCCGTGTGGAACAATCATTATATTCGTGGGGATCTGCCAGTTGAAATTGTTGAAGGTCCATTCGAGTCGCCATTTTTGATAATGGCACTTGAAAAAGACCACGTCTGACCTTTCGCACAGCTCGTATATGAAGTTTGCCTCCCACTCCTTGAGTCTTCCGTGTACAGTATGGGGCTCAACCACTATGGGCCACTCGCATATGGCATCGAGCAGGGTAAGGAATCCCTCGTTGTGGTCTCCCTGTCCTCTCTCGTCCACGTACTCGTAAAGTCCGTACTCGTGCTCAATATGAACGGCGTATGGTTTGAGCTTGGAAACAAGTCTGGCAACTTCTTTCCACCAGTCCCTACGCCTTATGTCGATAACCGGGTATACCCCTTCTCCTTCTCCGTCAAGATGGCTTATCACCAGGACATCCCTTTCCGGGAATCTCTTCTTGATAAATTCTCTGGCTTCTTCACAGAATGTGGCAATACCGCACAATCTAGGTGGGTAGCTCGAAATCAGTACTATGGGGCCTTTCTTCCTCATTATCCACTCCTCAACAACTTGTCATCCAGCAGCCTTGAGCAACAACTGAAAACAGATATAACCTGGATACTCTAACTCTTGTTCTTACACAAATAAGATGTTCCTGGGAAGATAAAAGACATATTGAGCTTTGACAATGTCGTATTGTTTCCGGGTTTCCATTTTAATCGTTTTGTACAGATCATTCAATGTCTGGCATGTGTTCAGTTTGCTTAAGAAAAGACCAGGTCCATAAAACCCCGGATGGATGGGGAGCAGGAAATGATTAATATTCCCCTGCCATCTGATCTTCAACGAATCCTTCAGGGACAGAATTTTATTGTAGACGCTTCGCAGCAGATCGGTTCTGAGAATAGGGGCGGTACTATTTACCACGCATTCCATCAGGCCGGCGAGAAGGTAAACCTCGAGAGCCTTTGGCTCGTCATCCCTGTAAGTGAAAATACCCCGTACCGTGTAATAATAACCTCCGGTGAGGGTAAAATGATTGGGAACAAACGATATGTGTTGATGACCTTTTTGGATAGTTTCAATTCTGTGTTTCTCGTATTTTTCTGCTTCTTTAATCGTGCACTGGATAGGGCTTCCGGAATCCCAGTCAGCCCACCTGAAATGAAACGTAGATGAACTTATGATATTACTTGGGAGCCCGTTTTTCTTACGGAAGTCAATGATTTCAGCCATGAACTTTTATCGATAAGTCAAAGGATTTCTTAGTCTGATACGAACATAGCCTGTTTATCAATTACCTTTTCTTGCGAATGCGGTGAAAGAATGATAAAAGACAATGCCATCTAGCTCGTTTTAGTTTCTATTTCACTATATCTTAATCCACCAGGTGATTCAAAGTGTTTGTTCGTGTTGGAATATTCATGAAGGTACTTCCCTGTCAGGCGGTGAGACCGGTAAAATGATTTTTAAAGGCGCGCAGAAAGAATGTTGGGAATGCCTGCTAAAGCTGGTTGAGAAAACCGTTCAGCTTTCCGCCCACTCCGAAGAGTTGAAAGAAAAAGCTCGAAAGGAAGCCGTGGATGTTTTGAGAACTAATTTTCGACCCGGAGCTATTCCTGCCCGAATAGCTACTCTGTTTCAAGAAAAGATTAGGGAAATCACCGGAAATCCGGACCCGTTTTTAGAGCTTAAACGCAGAGAAATCGAAGTAGCCGGATCTCTTGCCATGGAGTTGAAGCCAAGATTTCAAAAAAGTTTTCGATCGCTGTTTTCGTTTTCCGCACTAGGCAATGCCCTTGATTTTTTTCGTGACCCTGAAGAATTGAGGACAGACGGAGAAGCGGGCGTGAAGTTCAGTATAGATCATCTTACGAGGGTTGAGGAGTTTATCAAGCGAAAGAAAGGAATAATTCTTTTTCTGGCGGATAACGCAGGAGAGATCCATTTTGATATTCCGGTACTCGAATATCTTCAGGAAATGGGCTGTAACCCGATATACGTTGTTAAAGGGGGACCCGCTCAAAACGATTTAACCATTGACGATGTGAAGTGGGCAGGATATGAAGATTGCGACGTTCCTATAGTGTCCCATGGAGCAAGCGTCGTGGGGCTTGACTTGTCCGGAGTGAGCGACGAATTTAGAAAGCTGTACGATGAAGCAAGTTTTATTGTGGGTAAAGGGATGGGGCATTATGAGACAATGAGTCATTATACCTCAGAGAAAAATATTTTGTTTTTGCTGAAGGCAAAATGTTGGCCGGTGGCGAAGTCGCTTGGAATAAACAAAGATGAATTTGTAGCTTATTGGGGATAATCATGGATAAGGCGAATTTGAAAAGAGCAATAGAGAAAGAGGTAAAGAGAATCCCGAAAGAGTTTAAAACAGACCGTGTTATCAGGGGGGTAATTAAGTGCGTGCTTTACAATATATGTTCTTCCGAAGGTCTGCGACCTGTTCCAAACTATTCTCACCCTAAATTTAGAGACACATCAGTCGACCTTATTGCGGTGGACCAGAAACTATCTGTCATTTATTCTTTTGCCATCGCGCAAACGGTTACCCTTCAGGGGGTTAAAGGACTGAAGTTCTTCGAGGACTCACAAAGGTATTTTATCACCTATTCAAAGTTAAAAAAGAAGGTGGAAGAGAGCAAGTTTTTCCTGGAGCCCGGGATCGAACATATTGATGTTTCATGGTGAAATAGGCTGTATACGAGCTCCAATGTCACCATATTGATGATTATGACGGAAAAAGCGGGTTATCAATATTTTTTTGCTTGCCTTCCCTTACCTAGTATGGTAATAAATTCGTGAATTGACGGGAGGAAACTCACACTGATGCGGTAGCGGATGCGCTGTACCAACAAACCTTCATATTGGACCTTACCATCGACCCATTACAATCTTAGATAAGTATGCTAAGTCGCTAGGCTTTTCGTGTTGTGCTAAACCAGCAGCGGACCTCCCTGGATCTAATTCATTCAATGTTTCGAAATGAAAAGATAGATCAGGCAGAAATTAATGAGGCTTTCCCATAGGTCCGATTCTTAGACCGGTTTTTGTCAAAGTGAATATAGCAGTTAGTAGTGACTGTGGGGCGCGCTTTGGCTCCTTTTCCGGGGAATGGGGAACTCTGTAACAAATGGGAAAGAAGGGAGGTGATAAGGAGGCTAGGAATGTTGGTAGTTTATTTAGAGCTACCTTTATTCCGGTTTAGATCCTTGAGGAGAACATGAGTCACAAGGTTTACATGGTGACTCGAGTGTGTTGAGTTCGATATGGCTTA
>JALVSJ010000406.1:10073-10962 GCA_027024445.1 Desulfobacterales bacterium | reverse complement strand
CCTTGCGCCAGCCTTCCTCTTGGAACCGCTTCTCCCTGTCTTTACCCCACTTCTTCATTACTTCCAGGTAGGCAGGCATGTCCGTTTTGGCAAGACGCAATATCTCGGCCCTCTCGCGATTTCGGCTCTCGGCATCATCCGGGGTGATACCCGCCCAGGTGGCGAATCCGTTATCAAATACCCACTCGGCGGTTACTCTGTCAGGTGATATCTCCATGGTAGGAGCATGTAACCTCACTTCCTCCATGTCAAATTCAAGGATCCACCCATTATCCCATACCCTATTGTCGGCATCTCTATCCACTCCTTCGCTGCACTCAGGGCAGTAGAGCTTGGCCAGGCATTTTTCATCCAGGATATTCCTGCCAAAAAAAATGTCAGCCGACTTCTTCCCGCACTCACAGCGGATCTTATAGCTCTCACACATTTTGATTTTTCCTTTCCCCCTCCATCCTCCTTCTCCAAAATGTGGAAAAGTAGCCTGTCTTCGAAAGCCCCCGCGTGCTAGGAGCAGGGTAGGCTGGGAGGGTTTATAGTTCGATATTATCCTATCGACTCTGATTTATCGTAAACGAACTCAGGATCCAAATCCACCCCAATAGCCCACTCTATTGTGTCAAATGCTACCCTCACACTGTTAAAGTTGTTCCTGTCTTGCAAATGTCTAAATAGGCCGAAGTTGAGGTAAGGCTTCATGTCCAGAAGTTTCTTTGTATTATCCTCGAACTCAATCAAAAGCTTATAGTCTTCTTGAGGGGTGACTTTTACAATGGACTTATACATAAGCTCACCTCATCTATCTTAGAGGTTCTATTTTGAAGGGTTTCTCTCCGTTCATCAGCAGCTTCCAATTTGCAAGCAGTTCGTCCTTGTGTAGCTCGGCCCGGTC
>JALVSJ010000406.1:0-10063 GCA_027024445.1 Desulfobacterales bacterium | reverse complement strand
TTGCAAGGCTCAATGCCTCGGTGCAGCCAGTTCCTCAACTATTCCCTCAAGCTCGGATCTGGTGAAATAGTATCTCTGTCCGCAAAACTCGCATTTTGCCTCTGCACCGCCTTGCTCCCTGATGAGTTTTTTCACCTCTTCTTTTCCAAGAGACAGCAATGCCTGATCAACCCTTTCCTTGCTGCAACTGCATTTGAATACCAAATCGCGTTTTTCGAGAACTTCGTAAGGAACATCAGAAAATATATCTGTAAGTAGTTGTTCAGGTTTTTTGCCATCCCTGAGAAGCTCGGCCAGGTTTGGCATTTGCTCAATCCGTCCAATGATGTTATCGATTACCTTGGGCTTTTGGGGCGGAAAGGTCTGTATGAGGAAGCCCCCGGCGGCACTGACCTCTCCATTGGGTTCTACGTATACACCAAGTCCCACTGCCGATGGAATCTGCTCAGATTCCGTGAAATAATAAGCCAGATCTTCGGCCACTTCACCTGTATATATCCTGATCATTCCAGTATATGGCTCTTTAAGCCCAAGGTCCTTTATTACGGTCAGGGTTCCACCTTTACCTATGGCGCCGGCCACATCCAGCTTGCCGTCCTTCAGGGGGAGGTCAACATGGGGTTTTGCCACATATCCTCTCACTTCTCCGCTGCTTGTGGCCTCTGCTATTGTTTTCTCTAGGGGACCGTCTGAATCAAACCTTATCACTACCCGTTGCCGAGTCTTTAGAAGTGCACCCATCAGTGCCGCAGCAGTGAGCACCCTGCCCAAAACTGCCGAAGCAGTGGGGCTCGCCTTATGCCGATCACATGCTTCCTTGACGAGTTCGGTGGTTATACAGGCAAGTGCCCTGATGTTTGCATCCTTGGCAATGATTCGAATCAGATAATCTTTTTCCATGACAGAATCTCCTTAATCATTTGCTTTTAGCATAATATGTTTACCCATTCCAGTTATGGTTGCCTTAAAGGTTTTGTGTTTTGAATTCACCTATTTCCGTGTATGATAGACACTAAAAATATTTTTATCTGACTTGTTATTTACCAAACCTACTTCCTCTTTGCCCCCGCGCCCGCCTGCATCGGGCAGGCCCGCCTGCATCGGGCAGGCCCGCCTGCATCGGGCAGGCCCGCCTGCATCGGGCAGGCCCGCCTGCATCGGGCAGGCCCGCCTGACAGCGGGCAGGCCCGCCTGACAGCGGGCAGGGAGGTCGTAAGTCAGAAGAAATTTTTGAAGCTTTTAGCCGGAAAATTACTAGAACCCTACCGAAAGGAGATGGAGGATGTCGAGGAAGTCATATGAGGACGTGACGCAGTTTCACGGGCACAGTTGCCCGGGGCTGGCCATGGGCTATCGAATGACACAGGCGGCCCTTTCACACTTGGAGGGAAAAAGATCTCAGGACGAGGAGTTGGTGGCTATTGTGGAAAACGATGCCTGCGGTGTGGATGCGGTTCAATACATGGCAGGCTGCACTTTTGGCAAAGGCAATCTGATCTTCAAAGACTACGGTAAGCATGTTTACACCTTTTATGATAGAAACACGAGGAAAGGCGTCAGGGTTATATTCAAGGTCCAGAAACTTCCTGAGAGCCTCCGGGCCGAGCGTGAGAAATTGGTGAAATGGATCCTATCAGAGCCCGATGAGAACGTAATTGAGTTGAGAGAAGTAGAGATAAAAGAACCAGAGCGGGCCAGGATCATGAAATCTGTACTATGCGACTTCTGTGGTGAGGCTGTAATGCAGACCAGGACAGTGCAAATTGAAGGAAAAACAGCTTGTATCCCATGCGCAAACAGAATACAAGGGGAAAGGTCATCCCAACAGGAGGTAAGCTCATGAAGATAGGTATACCTAAAGAGATCAAAGAGGAAGAAAGAAGGGTTGGGGCCACGCCTGCGGGAGTGAAGGCATTTATCGACCACGGACACAAGGTATTTGTGGAAAGAGGAGCAGGTATTGGTTCGGGTTTCAGGGATGAAGAATATGTTAAGGCCGGTGCCACGATGCTTGACAGCCCTGACGACGTATGGGCTGAGGCAGACATGGTGATGAAGGTCAAAGAACCCATAGGTCCGGAGTTTGATAGAATGAGACCGGGGCAGATCTTATTTACTTATCTCCACCTGGCTGCGGACAAAGAGTTGACAGAGAAGCTTTTGAAACAGCGTGTAGTGGGCGTTGCATATGAGACGGTTCAGCTTGATGACGGCTCTTTGCCTCTCCTCTCACCCATGAGCGAAGTGGCAGGCAGGCTTTCCATTCAGATGGGAGCATACAGCCTGGAGGCGAGGAATGGCGGCATGGGCATACTTCTCTCAGGTGTATCCGGAGTGCGACCAGCTCATGTGACAATAATCGGAGGAGGTGTGGCAGGGTTTTCTGCTGCAATGGTGGCGGTGGGAATAGGGGCCCAGGTCTCAATACTGGACAATAACCCGTTGCGGCTCCGGTACCTGGAAGACATTACGGATGCAAGGCTAGTTACTATCATGTCTAATCCTGCCAATATTGAAGAAGAGTGCTTGCACAGTCATCTGGTGATAGGATCAGTGCTGATCCCTGGCGCCAAGGCACCAAAGTTGATAACTAGAGATATCGTCCGGCGAATGATGCCAGGTGCTGCTATTGTGGATATATCTATTGACCAGGGTGGGTGTTGTGAAACCTCTCATCCGACCACTCACGACAACCCCACTTATATCGAAGAGGGTGTGGTGCACTATTGCGTAGCCAACATGCCTGGTGCAGTCCCTAGGACCTCTACCATTGCCCTTACCAACGTTACCCTGGCATACGGGCTTGAGATCGCCAACAAGGGGCTGGAGAGGGCTATGGCCGATGATCCTGCACTACGCAAAGGCCTCAATGTGATGAATGGACAGCTCTGCCATCCAGCAGTGGCTGATAGTTTTGGTATGGATTGCGCAAAAGTGGATTTTTAGTGTAAGGGAGCACAGGAAAGGAGAGGTGACATGTTTCAAGACCTGAAGGTATGGATAAATGGGCGAATAGTTCCGTGGACAGAGGCAAAGGTCCACATAATGTCCCACAGCTTTGCCAGAGGTTCCGCAGTGTTCGATGTGCTTGGGATTCATCCCGGCCCGGATGGACCAGCAGCGTTTCGGCTGAGCCGCCACCTGGATCGATTCTTCAGAACCGCAGATCTCCTGGGCATGAAGATAGGATATTCAAGAGAACAGCTGCGAGAGGCTGTTGCGGAAGTGGTGAAGGCTAATGGCATCGGGCGGGGTATTATTAAACTTATGGGGTATTACAGCGAAGAAGCTATTATTAAGCTGGTAATGGACTCAGATCTGGATATTGCAATCTTCGCGATTCCGGAAACTCAGGAGTTGATACTAGACAAGGCAGATCCAATCAAAGTCTGCATTAGCAGATGGCGTAAGTTACATCCCGCAACCGTTCCGGTCGAAGCAAAGGCGTGCGCCAATTACCTCAACGGCATGCTCTCTAGAAGGGATGCGGCTGAAAGGGGCTTCGACCTTGCAATAATGCTCACCACAGACGGGCATGTGGCTGAAGGCGCTATTGAGTCAGTATTTGTGGTAAAAGACGGGATAGTAAAGACACCGCCGCTCGGAAATATTTTGCAAAGTGTGACAAGGATGTCCATCTTGGAAGCAGCACCGAGTGTGGGCCTTGATGTAAGAGAAGAACAGATAATGCCCCAGGAATTGCTCGCTGCCGATGAGATGTTTACGTGCCATACGGGTATTAAGGCCGTTCCTGTGAGGCAAATAGAAGACCGGGTTTTTGATGTTGTTCCCGGTCCCGTAACTTCCAAGATATCCCAGTTGATGGAAGACATATGTAGCTTTCGAAATGAAAGATTTAGGCACTGGTTGGAGCCTTTGACCTGACAGAACAGAACACGAGATCTACTCTATTAGATAGCGCAGAGGGTGGGTCCATTTGATTTGATCCTTGGAGGTTAGGTTTTAGGTTAGGAGGCACAAAACAGGAACAAGGATTTGAATCGAGGTAGTTTTTAATTGGAAGGGGATCAATTAATCGTAAGACCCACCAAAGCGGTGGTTGATCTGGGTGCGATACGGTCCAACATAAGAAGTCTGAAGGCCCGGCTTCATCCCAATTGCAGGTTTATGGCAGTGGTAAAAGCCGATGCCTACGGCCACGGTATGCTTCCAGTGGCAAATGCAGCAATTGAAGCAGGCGCAGATTGGATTGGGGTGGCATTGCTGGAGGAGGCGGTGGCACTGAGGAAAGCGGGTGTGGAGGCGCCCGTGCTGGTATTGGGGGAGGCAATTCCCCGGGGAGCCGGCTTGTTCATCGATAATAATATCACAGCTACTGTTTGCTCTTTAGAGGCGGCGGAAGCTCTTAACAAGGCCGCAAGGTCCAGAGGCAGGAATGCCACCGTACATATTAAAGTGGATACCGGAATGGGAAGACTTGGACTTGCTCCAGAAGAAGTCTTGCCTTTCGTTGAACATGTCAGGTCCCTGGAGAATATTGATTTGGAAGGCATATTCTCTCATTTTGCCGCGGCAGACGAAGAGAATAAGGAGTATTCGTTTGGACAGCTACAGAGGTTTAAGGATATCGTTGCTACCCTTGAGGCCCACGGGATAGAGATTCCCATGAAGCACTTCGCTGCCAGTGCGGCCATGATTGACATACCGGAAAGCCATCTCGATATGGTGAGGCCGGGCATCAGTATTTACGGGGCTTACCCCTCTCCCGATGTAGATCATAGCGTAACTTTGAAGCCTGCCATGGCCTTAATTACAGCCATAACCTTTTTAAAGGAGGTCTCGGAAGGGACCCCTTTGTCCTATGGCCGTACTTTCATCACCAATAGACCCAGTAGAATAGCAGTACTACCTGTGGGCTATGGAGACGGCTACCCAAGACTGCTGTCCAATAATGGCGAAGTTTTAGTGGCAGGGAAGAGGGCGCCTGTTGTGGGGCGGATATGCATGGACATGACACTGATTGATGTGACTGACATTCCAGAGGCCGGGGTTGGCTCTGAGGTGGTCTTGTTCGGAAGCCAGGGAGAGGAAGAAGTTTCGGTAGATGAAGTAGCGGCCAAAGCCGGAACCATAAGTTACGAGATTCTGTGTAACATTACCGAAAGAGTTCCCAGGGAGTATATGCAATAAGAACACTGCCGGAGTGTCACAGCCATATTGACCATCTTATTGGGCATCTGAGGCCATCCTTTTTTGGGAATACTGGAGGGCCAACCCAAGTGCTTTGATTGCTGTCTCCAGTTGCTTAAAGACGGGGAATCCCATGCGTTCCAACCGATATGCCAGTTCACTTACAGCTTGACTGCTGGGGCCATAGACCCATGTGACCACAGGTTTTTGGTAGCGCCCACGAATGTTTTCATAAGCACGTACATAGCTTTCAATAATGTCCTCAGATGGATGAGCCCAGGGTATGTGAAGAAGGGCATCTACATTGCTGTCTGCCATTAAGGCATCGAGGATCTCATGGTATCTGGAGAAAGTGCCTCTGACCGCGGCCATCATAGGCCCGATGTCAACCGGCATATGTCCTGAGCCGGAAAAGATGCTATCAAGAAATGACGCGGTTTGAGGCTGCATACCTGCCAACTGCAGTCCAAAAGGCGCGCCATAATCAATGGCCATAACAGCCATCCCACCGGTTATGGTAAGTATTCCAAATCTACCTCCTCTGGGCAGAGGCTGGGTGGCAAATATCTTAGGGACCTCAAAAAGCTCATCAAAAGTATCCAGTCGTATGACCCCAGTTTGCGCGCACACAGCGTCGAATATGGCATCATTGACTGCCATGGACCCGGTATGAGAAGCAGAAGCTGCTGCCCCTTGCGTAGTTCTGCCTGACTTAACAATCAACACCGGCTTGCGAGATGATACGGCCCTGGCCACCCGGAGGAAACGTTTTCCGTCCTTGATGCCTTCAAGGTATATCCCTACCACTTTGGTGTGTTCGTCCTCGGCCAGGTACTCCAGCAGGTCACATTCATCCACGTCGCACTTGTTCCCGAGATCGCAAATCTTGCTTACACCGCAGTGATAGTCCTGGTAAGGGAAGGCCTGGGGGTTGGTCATTCCGGTCTGAGAGATCAGAGCAATTGCCCCCTTTTGGATCGTGTGGTATCCCGCCTCATAAGGGCATGGATAAAAATTGTCAATGGGATTGACCACTCCGGCCGTGTTGGGGCCCATTAGCCGGATATGAGCTTGTTTCGCTAATTGTTGCACCTGTTCTTGCAATTGTGCTCCTTGCTCATTTCTTTCTGCGAACCCGTCTGCTATGATTATGGCAGCCTTCACCCCTTTGTCCGCGCATTGTTTTATAAGCTCAGGAACTCCACGGGCATTTATCATGATAAGTGCCAGGTCAATGTCACCTGGTATCTGTTCTAGAGAAGGATAAACGCGGATACCCAGTACCTGTTCATAGTTCGGGTTCACAGGGTAAATCTTACCCTTATATCCTCCCTGAAGCAGGGAATCCACAATCACATATCCGCCAAAGAAGCCCTTTCTGAAAGAGCCAATAATGGCCACACTGTCTGGTTTAAAAAAGTGGGTAAGTTCTGAACTTGTTGTCATAAGATGTCCTGTTTAAGATCGTTGTATTTTCTCCAATACCTTTATCGCTCCTTCGCTTTTTCGTTGGGTCTATTGCTTATACAACAAGTGCCCGGGCCATGTCGAGGGCTGGGGTAATTTGTTTTAGCTTGAGTGAGCCTCTGGTTTCCAGTAGTATGCCAAACCTACGTGTCTCGATACTCTACCCCTTTGCCAAAGGGAGCAAGGGGGAATCTACTAAAGACGCTGATGCTCCACTCCCTTGCTCTTTCCCCCCTTTTTCAAGGGGGGCAGGGGGGATTTAATACAATAGCAATGAAATAGGCCTGTGAAAGGATCTGACCTGTAAAATGGAAAAGCGAACAATTAGGAAAGGCGATTCGAGCGGCAATGGCAGAATAGTTAAGTTCCAGATGCCATCAGGTTTGGAAATAATTTCACTCCCTACGGAGAACCCCTATGGGGGTGAATGGGACCTTGGCCCCACATGGAATTATGTCGTAATGTCTGAGAGGCCGTTCTTGGTGGATACGGGGAGATGGTGCCAGGGAAGGAATCTCCTGGCAATGGTAGAGGATGCAGATTTGAACCCAAGCGATCTTGAATTCGTTTTGATAACTCATAGCCACGAAGACCACGATGGAGGACTTGCCGAAGTTATCGAAGCCACCAATCTAAAGGTAAGAGCCCACTTGACCTACGACCTGTTGAGAAAAGCCTACCCAGATCAATCTCCAGGAGGCCATAAGAAAAATTTCCCAGCTAAGTGCTGGCACTGTTTTATGCCTGAGTCCTTTTATGCCAAGAACTGCCTCGGATATCATGATTTTTTGAGGAAGGCCCAAATAGAAACGATCCCGGACGAGGGCAGCGTCCTGGAGCAAAACGCCAATATAAGGGTATTGCACTTGCCGGGCCACAGCCCTGACTGCCTGGCTGTATTGATTGGAGAGGAAGCAATAATTGTTGGTGACATCCTGCTTCCTGACATTACACCGTGGCCCACTTCGCTTGAAATGTTCAAGCTAGTGGGACCCGTTCTGCGACCATATTACGATGACGGAGCCAAACTCTTCGGTCTCAAAAGATATATTCAGTCGCTCTGGAAACTGCTGGGCATATCAGAGCGAATGCCCGGTATAAGAGTGTTCCCTGCCCATCGTCTGTACTATGAGAGTAAGTGGAACTGCATTAACCTTGGCCAGCGTATCAATGAGTTGCTCGATCACCATATACAAAGGTGTGCAGCTATCCTTGAAATTGTCTCATCCGGAGCCAGGGCAGTGGATGAAATAGTAAGAGAGCACTTTGAAGAGTCCAAGCTGAAGGGCGCCGGCATACACCTTGCCAGAAATGAGATTATCAGCCACTGTGAGTTGCTGATAGAGTCGGGTGATTTGATCGAGGTGAAGGAGCATGTCTATTCAGGCACAGGGAGCACCAATTTTGAGAATCTCATACATGCAAATCCGATGTCGTCTGCGGCAGCCGTAGTGCCGCCCAGTACGTCTTTACCCAAATGACGTCTGGAGAGTGATGAAAAAACTGAACAACAACTTATCCCTAGCACTCCTGCTTGAGTTTGGCATTCACCCCCCGGGCTTTGATCGCAGATACAGCAATGATGAAACGGGCCGATGGGCTTATGACCCAAAGACTCTGCTGAAGATAGTGCCTATTGGCTACTCCCAAGTTCTGGTGGCATGCAGCGGGGAAATTATTGAAAAGGTTCTTCAGGATTGTGATAAGGAGATCCTGGGGGAAATAGGCTGAAGCTGGAGTGGATAGAGAGGAAAGGGGATCGAATAGCTTATCGACGATACAGGGCGAATAAAGAGGATTGTTACATCTGTAGGACTAATACAGAGGGCAGAAACCTGATGGTACCTATTGGCCGTTGTGGTCCGAGGCTGTCTGAGATGATGGCTGAAAGATAGATACAGGGATGGGCCGCAAGATGTATGAGTAAAGGATGGGTATTGTAGAGACTATGTTTGGCAACATTAGGGTTCAAAAGAGGCTAAATCGTTTCATGCTCAGAGGAAAGATCAAGGTAAACATCCAATGGCTGCTGTACTGCACTATGCACAACATGGCGAAGATTGCGAGCTATGGGTTTAAATAACCTAAGGCCAAGAGGTTGATGAGCCAGTTCTGAGCGGGTTCTATCGCACACTAATGCAGGTCACTGACTGAATTAAGGCTCCAGCCCTTATTGCAGCACGATTATCCTTGAAGAAAATTACTTCTCCGAGGTAAAGGTAACCCCTGTAAATGAGGTTTTTCGACAACTTCAAGACCCACTTTGGGTAATATTAAGATAATTGATCAAGGTACCACTCATACGTTTGTTTTATACCTTCCTGCAATCCAATCTTTGCCCTCCAACCTAATCCCCTTAGCCTGGACACATCAAGCAGTTTGCGTGGTGTGCCGTCGGGCTTGGATGAATCAAATATCACTTCTCCCTTAAATCCCACCACCCCCGCAACCAATTGGGCCAGTTCTCCGATGGTGATGTCTGACCCAACCCCTATGTTGACAAATTTGCTACCTTCGTAGTTCTGCATCAGGAAGACACATGCGTCGGCCAGGTCATCCACGTGGAGGAATTCCCTCCTGGGAGTCCCACTGCCCCACAAGCTGACATTGGGAAGTGACTCTTTGACATCCAATGGGACAGGCCCAAATGTCTCTTCGTCTTTTTTGATAGTTTCCCAGTCTCCCGCTGCAACCAGTTTTGCTAGGTGGAATTTCCGAATGAGCGCGGGAAGCACGTGTGAAGTTTCCAGGTCAAAGTTGTCTTTCGGTCCGTAGAGATTTGTTGGCATCACACTGATGAACCTGGTCCCGTACTGCCTGTTATATGCCTGGCACATCTTTATGCCCGCAATCTTTGCCACCGCGTATGCCTCATTGGTGGGCTCAAGATACCCCGAGAGCAAATACTCCTCCTTCATGGGCTGGGGACAGAGTTTTGGATATATGCAGGAACTACCAAGGAAAAGCAGTTTCTTTGCCCCATAGCGGTATGCACAGTGAATCACGTTAGTCTGGATGGCGAGATTGATGTATATGAAGTCAGCAGGGAAGGTGGAATTGGCAAGAATTCCTCCCACCTTGGCAGCAGCCAGGAATACATACTCTGGCCTCTCAGTGTCAAAAAATCTTTCCACCTCCTCCTGGCGGGTGAGATCAAGTTGGCCGTGGGTCTTTACAACCAGATTGGTGTGGCCCAATTCCTTGAGCTTTCTATAAATGGCAGAACCCACCAGGCCCCTGTGACCTGCCACGTAGATTCTAGATGATTTATCCATTTTGATCATATCCAGAGTTACTCAAAACCATTATACACTCTGTAGCCAGCATCAGTGCACAGTCTGTCCTTCTCCGCTTCCCTTAGATCCTCCCTTACCATCATCTTGACCAATTCATCAAATGAGACCTTTGGCTTCCATCCCAGCTTTGTCCTGGCCTTTGTAGGATC
>JALVSJ010000405.1 GCA_027024445.1 Desulfobacterales bacterium | reverse complement strand
TTTTACGGCCTCGCGGAATCTGTGTCGCCAGTCAAGTGCCCCTCGCTGGGCAGTTGTACTGCAGTTGGCATACATCCAGTCCATTCCGTTTTCCGCAACCAGCTTGATAAGGCTCTGGGTTAATTCCTCCACTGTCTCGTTAAATGCCTCGCTGGGGGAGTGTCCCTTGCTTCTCAACAGCTCATATTGCGCTTCCATTATGCCTGCAAGGGCTCCCATCAGCACCCCTCTCTCTCCCACAAGATCACTGTGAACTTCCTTTTCGAAAGTGGTTGGGAACAAGTAGCCAGATCCAATAGCGATCCCAACAGCCAGCACTCGATCTCTAGCTCGACCTGTGTGGTCCTGGTAAATGGCGTAGCTGGAATTAATGCCACTACCATCAAGAAAGTTCCTTCTTACGCTTCGGCCCGATCCCTTCGGTGCAACCATGATAACATCCACATATTCAGGGGGTACGACCCCTGTCTGATCTTTATAAACTATGGAAAAACCGTGGGAGAAACACAGGGCATTTCCAGGCTCAAGGCATTCCTTAACAGCAGGCCACGTTGCCACCTGGCCTGCGTCAGACACAAGGTACTGGATGATTGTTCCCCTTTTGGCTGCTTCTTCCAGGGGAAAAAGGGTCTTGCCGGGCTCGAACCCGTCCTTCACAGCCCTGTCCCAGGACTTACCGCCCTCCCTCTGTCCTACAATTACGTTAATGCCATTGTCTCGCATATTAAGGGCCTGTCCGGGCCCCTGTACCCCATAGCCCAGCACGGCAACCACTTCGTCTTTAAGTACTTCCTTGGCATGTTCAAGCGTAAACTCATCTGCTGTGACAACTTCCTCAATCACTCCCCCAAAGTCAATTTTTGCCATTTCTTACCTCCCTTTGTATGTCTCGGGCCATAGCTATCGCCCCTGTTCTCGCCACTTCTTGAATGCCCATTGGTCTGAGCAAATTCAAGAAGGCACTCACTTTGTCTTCATCACCTGTAACTTCTATTGTGTAAGATGCGCTCCCCACATCTACCACCCTCGCCCTGAAGATATCCACCATGCGAAGGATCTCCGCCCTGTTCTGGGGCTCCGCCTTCACCCTGATCAATAAGAGCTCCCTCTGGACATATGAAGAGCCGGTAAAATCACGGACCTTCACCACATTTATGAGCTTGTTAAGTTGCTTCTTGATCTGCTCGATTATCGCCATGTTCCCCGTGGTCACCAGCGTTATCCTGGACACCGTTGGGTCCATTGTCTCAGCCACGCAGAGGCTTTCAATATTAAAGCCCCGGCCACTGAACAGCCCTGCTATCCTTGCCAGGACACCTGGTTCATTGTCCACGATAAGAGAAAGAATGTGACGTTGATTTTCTTGCTCATTCATATATTCAACTCCTCATCCACCTTATACCCTACATCCTACACCCTATACCTTATACCTTACGTCCCATACCCTATACCCCATGCTTACACCAACAACATCTCTGTAATGGAGGCCCCTGCAGGCACCATGGGATAGACGTTCTCCTCCGGCTCAACTGCAAAGTCCATGATTACCGGTCCCGCAGTTTGCAGCCCTTCAGACAATACCTGCCTGACCTCCTCCGGCCTCGTAGCCCTCAACCCCACGGCGCCATAGGCCTCGGCCAGTTTGACAAAATCGGGGGCATGCTCCATACAGGTGGCCGAGTAGCATTTGTCATAGAACAGTTCCTGCCACTGACGTACCATCCCCAAATATCCATTGTTGAGGATGACCACCTTGACGGGCAGCTTGTATTGAACGGCAGTCGCCAACTCCTGAATATTCATTTGAATGCTTCCATCGCCTGCAATATCAACCACCAGCCTATCAGGTCTTGCCAATTGAGCCCCAATTGCAGCGGGAAAACCGAATCCCATACACCCCAGGCCCCCTGATGTGATAAAGCTGTTTGGCTCCTCGAAATGGTAATATTGGGCTGCCCACATCTGATTCTGGCCCACTTCCGTTGTCACGATTGCCTTACCTTCAGTGAGCCTGTAAAGCGTTTCTATAACGTATTGGGGCTTGATCCTGTCTCCCTGTTCATAAGCAAGAGGGTTTGTAGCCTTCCATTCTTCGATCTGGCTTAACCACTCTTCCCTGTCCGATAGAGTCCAGCAAAGGCCCTCTTTTTCCATCAGTTCATTGAGGAGCTTCAAGCTTATCTTACAATCACCTACCACGGGAACCGTGACAGGCACATTCTTCCTGATGGATGTGGGATCAATATCAATGTGGATTATGTTGGCCTGTTTGGCAAATGAGTCAGTGCGTCCCGTCACCCGATCATCGAATCTCGCCCCAATAGCAATGAGCAGATCACAGGCTCCTGTGGCCATATTTGCCCTGTAGGTCCCATGCATACCCAACATTCCGAGCCACAGACGATCCTGACTTGCCGGAAATGCACCCAAGCCCATGAGTGTGGTCGTAACAGGTGCACTAATCCGCAACGCAAATTCCCTCAGCTCTTGTGAAGCGCCCGAAAGGATCACTCCTCCGCCAGCGAGGATCAATGGCCGCCGGGACCTCTTTATCAACTCAACTACCCTTATAAGCTGTTTCATGTTCGGCTTGTAGGTAGGCTGATATGATCTTGGTTTTACCTCAGCGGGTCCATCGTAGACTGCGGTCCGGGACATGACATCCTTGGGCAGGTCAACCAACACCGGTCCGGGTCTTCCAGATCTGGCCAAATAAAATGCCTCCCTTATTACTCGAGCCAGTTCGTTCACGGAGGTCACGAGGTAATTGTGCTTGGTACAGGGCCTGGTTATACCCACGATATCCACTTCCTGGAAGGCATCGTTACCAATGAGGGCTGTCGGGACCTGGCCTGTGAAGACTACTACCGGGACAGAGTCCATATAGGCAGAGGCAATTCCCGTCACGGTGTTTGTAGCCCCCGGACCCGAAGTTACCAGACACACACCTACTCCGCCTGAAGCCCGAGCAAAACCGTCAGCCGCGTGAACCGCTCCTTGCTCGTGGCGGACGAGTATGTGACGGATGTCAGACTTCGCTAACTGATGATAAATATCAATGACAGCACCGCCCGGGTAGCCAAAGATTGTATCCACACCCTGCTCCTCCAGACACCGGACAAAGATCTGCGCACCGGTCATCTTCTGTGGTTCTGGGCGTCCACTGTTTAAGGGCGAATTTTCTTCAGCCAAGTTTGAACCTCTCATGATCTCCTCCCTTTCTTTATATACTCCACCAGACCTCCGGCCATGATTAGTTTCATCATGAAATCAGGTATGGTCTCAGTTTGTATTCTGAGGCCATTGTCTGTTTCAATAACACCACCTTCCAGGTCTACCGTTACCCGAGCACCATCGCTCAGCTTTTCGTGGGCCTCACCGCATTGAATAAGGGGAAGCCCAATATTGAACGCGTTTCTATAAAATATCCTAGCGAAGCTCTGCGCTATCACAGCGCGGATACCCAACCCCTTGAGGGCAAGGGGAGCATGCTCCCTTGAGGAGCCGCACCCGAAATTAACCCCAGCTACAACCACGTCTCCCTCCTTAACTTCTTTTGCAAATTCCGGCCTTGCATCTTCAAAGCAATGTTTCGAAAACACATTCGGATCTGCATTGTTCAAAAACCGTGCGGGGATAATCAGATCTGTGTCAACATGGTCCCCGAACTTCCACACTCTTCCTTTGATGATCATTTATACCTCCACAGTAC
>JALVSJ010000404.1 GCA_027024445.1 Desulfobacterales bacterium | reverse complement strand
TGGATACTCCCAGATCCTTGCATACGTTGAGCACTTCCTGGACAAACGTAGACCACCGCAAATGTGGCTCCTGAGCTCGGAACAGTATGATGTCATGTTTTGAATTCGGGATGGAGGCAGCAAAGAATTCACCCTTTGGGGGTTCAATCGAACGAAGCTCTCCATCCTCTATATCTACCCATGGCCTTGCATCATCAAATCGATAGAAAAGTTCTCCTGGGAGGTGTGCAAATTTCCTGGCTTCTAGCTTTCGGATTAAATATGAAATCATAACCTTGGATACATCCAAGGCATTACCCCAACCATCGAAGCCTGCGATGAACAAAGGGAACCTAAGCGTTGGCCATTCTAATACTTGTATTCCTGTTTCCATAGTGATTATGAATTTCGCATTGCATGGAGAGAATGTCAAGTAAGGGGAATTATTTGTGTTGACAAAGCAAGAAAAATCCTTAAAGTACAGGTCCTTGAAAGTCGAATTGCCCAATGAAGGGCGAGCACATTAAGATCGAGGTTTTGAGTTGTCACTAAGAGTTGACAAGACCTCTCTCGAGCGGGCTTGTAAAGAAATAATTGAGACGATCCTTTTTTGCCTCCCCAATGCCTATAAGGGCACTGTATATTCCATCGGGAGCCCCCCTCAGCTCATTGCAACAAGGGTCACGTCAGGAATAATCGATCGAGAAAGGGAACATATTTCTTGGGGGCTTCCTGAAAGATCAGATTACAACCCGCCAGGCAAGGCATGGATGGACTATAGGGATGAGCCCGGGCGTGTCCTTGAGGCCATGGCATGGTGTGTGGAGAGGCAGAAAAGCTGGACTGTCGAGGACCCAGAGACTGATACGCGCAGTACCCGGGTCCAGGTAGGGCGAGGTAAAAAAGATTCACATCATATGGAGCCTGTGCTTATCCGGAAACAGGACCTGTTCTTAGAAGGGGAGCCTAATTTAGAGTACCCAAGAAACTACGAGGGGCAAGCTATCTGGCAGGACACTGATTACATGGTGGTTGCGGTGATTAAGATACATTTCCGCCCTGGCACAATCAAGATTGATAGCCCAGAGACCCGGTTGATTAAGAAGCTCTCACGTACACTTGGAACCGAGTTGCTTTCTCATCAGTTAAGGGAAGAGTCTCTCAAGGCCATGCGAGAGCTTGCCCAGGATAAGGTTAATTCTTGCAACATAATATCCGATTCGCTACGCAATACCATCACCAAATCCGGTTTGATTTTCTCATTGATAAAGCATGAAGTCGGCTTTTTGAGAGACCAGTGGGAAGAAATTATCAGGGAAGGTTGCAAGATAGACAGGGCGAAGGAGGACTACATCGCTGATCTCGAGAGAGCCCTGGATTGCGTTGAGGGCGGAGACGAAAGGATAAAGAGTGAACTGAGAGACGCCCACAAGAAATTCCTTGAATTCTCCCTGGTACCAGAAAAGGCGGAAAAGTGGATTAAGGTGAAGATAGAAGGGAAGTGGAACAGGATCCTGGCTGGCGACAATGGCAACAGCCAGTTGAAAGAAAGAGTGTGGGGGACACTCGAAGGGCTCCGGCGTATCCTTTACCTGGGTAAGGACTCTGCACTCATAAGTGCCTATGATGGAACGCCCGATGAGTTGAAACAAGAATGGGTTGACCTCATATACCGAATGCCGGATCAATTCGATCAGACATTCCTGGACAGGGTGATAGATATTTTGGGTAATCCTAGACTCGGCTTACCCCACCAGAACAAGTCAAGGAAAAGCCTGGTCCATTTAAGGGCATTGGCGAAGATCATGGGCGAACTGGAGGAAAATACCAATGTTGCCCTCCGCCAGGTGCTCAATGGAGGGGCCACAAACCACTACCTCCGCGAAACCAAGTAGCCTGCACAGGATCCCTTCCCTGAGCCCCATTGAAACTGTCGAAAAAGTCACTCTTTGTGTCACTCCCGCGCCTGCCTGACGCTAGGCAGGGAGGCGGGAGTCTATAACCTTTGGAAATGCCTGGATTCCCGCTTTCCTGCCCGATGCAGGCGGGTGCGGGAATGACGTTTTGGAAAGGATTTATGTTTGTTTTGGACAGCAAGGCTAGAAATTGATATACTTAAGAAGCGACAATAGATAGCCAAGTTACACAGACTCCCAGTCGAAAGTAATTTGCGCGCCTGTAGCTCAGCAGGATAGAGCAGCGGACTTCTAATCCGCGGGTCGGGGGTTCGAATCCTCCCAGGCGCGCCATTATTTATTCTTTGTAATAACCTTCTGGCACTACCACCATTTCCCTTTGAGATGGGGAAACATATGAGGGTAGTCTAGTTTTCTTTTCTCTCCTCTTTTAGTTCCTTCTCCAAACACCGATCGATCTCCACCATCCTGGCCTCGTTCTCGGCAATCTCGAGGATTTTCTCCTTGATCCCCAACCGCTCGGCTATTTCAGTCAATTGCTCCTCAGAGATTTTTTCATAAACCGCGTTCCCCAATTCTGCCAAAAGGCGTGTCAGGGCAGTCTCGTATCGGGCCTTCTCCCTCCGTAGCCTTGTAACCTCAATGCTCTCACCGGCCCTCTCGGTAATATTATGCACAGCAGCTAGTGCAGCATCAAACCCCGCTTCCATTCCCCTGCTAATCCTTTCCCACAGCTTCATTGGCAAAACCTCCTTTCCTAGTTCTTGTGAACTAGATCGTAATTGAGTTTTATGCATACCGTCTGTGCTGACGGCTAAAAAGGTTTCGAAAAAACCTATGACAGCGCATAGGCAAATAAATTTGATTAACATTAATCTCTATTGCTTCGTTGTCAATGATAACTAACCAATTTTTTTGTTCAGCTTAATAAAACCTTTGCCAACATTACGCTCATGACCGGGATAAGGGTATACCTCACAACCTTATCAGTCACTTCGTCCAGGGTCCTTTCCTGTGTAATGGTGTAACCCTTCGAGTCCATGACGAGGAGGCTCGCCTTTTCGGCCCTGGCTATGTAAAGTATCCAGTCCCGCACCTAATAGGCAATGCAGAGAGCGGACCTGATCTTTACTCCATGCTCTCTTTCATATTCAGTCGCTTTTCTCAACAAAAATCCAGGCTGTAGCTATGTACTAGGCACACGGAATTATGATTGACTTTTTGAAAATCATCGCTTAATAATCATCGCTGGCAAACAGGTGCAGCGTGTGGGTAGGGAGCCTGCCCCACGGTGTTAAAAGGAAAGAGTGGTGAAAGTCCACCGCAGGCCAGCCACTGCTGTAATCGGGGACGAAAGCCGCACCTTGGGACACGTTATTCGTTATTAGTCATTGGTTATTAGTTACTCGTTGTTGAGACGGATAGCGAGTCCTGAGCAAAGCCACTGTCACATGTGAGCTGTCGGCTATCAGCGGTCAGCTATTAGCGTTTTTACAGAAGAATTTTTCCATAGTGCTGATGGCTGAAGGCTGAAAGCAGATAGCTACGTTGGCGGGAAGGCGCGGTGAGCCTTAGTTGGGCAAGTAGGACGATCCGTAAGCCAGAAAGCCTGCCTGTTTGCATCACATCATGTAGCGGATAACATGCTGGGTGCTATCCGTATCTTAATTCACCATCGGAGTCTGTTTGATGGAGAAAAGATACGGAAATCTGCATCTGGCTTTTTTTGTTGTGTTTGAGGCCTGCTGGAGGAGAGGGGGCCCTGCCTTTGTTCCGCTTCTATTCTCAATAAAACTAATACCTCATCCAAATTCCTATTTCATCCTTAGCCAAGCGGGAAGGGCGCCTTGGGCATTGACCTATTATGCCTTGCGCCCTTTAGCTTTTGAGAGACTCTGGCAGAGATAAAACCAATGAGGGGAGGCATAGCAGTGGATGACAAGCAGTTCGGACAGATTATCATGAACGTGATTAGGGGAGATAACCTTAGTCGAAATGAGACCTATGAGGCTTTTTGCTCTGTGTTAAAGAATGAGGTAACAGAAATGCAACAGGGAGCATTTCTTGCTGCTCTATGTACAAAAGGGGAAACAGAGGAAGAGGTTGCGGGCGCGTGGCAGGCTATCTATGAACTGGACACTGAAAAGGTGAGAATCAATACTCCACAACCCGTAGTCGATAATTGCGGAACAGGTATGGACACCTTTAAGACCTTCAATATAAGTACCGGAGCTTCTCTGATCGCATCAGCAGGGGGAATTCCGATGGCACGCCACGGAGCCAGGGCACTTACTTCTGCTTGTGGTACCGTGGACATAGCCGAGGCCCTCGGAGTTGATGTGGAATGCGACATGGCCACAGTGGCAAAGAGTATTGAAGAGGCACACATAGGGCTTTTCAATGGTATGAGCCCCAAGACCCATCCTAATGCCCTAGGGAGGATTCTATCGAAAATATCCTTTGGATCCACTCTCAATATAGCAGCTTCCCTTGCTAATCCTGCCATGCCAAAGATTGCCGTCAGAGGCGTATATTCGAGAGATATAGTGGTTTCAGTGGCAAAGGTCATGAGAGAACTCGGTTATCTAAGGGCTCTGATTGTAAATGGAGAGATAGGCGGGTCCAGGGGACTGAGCATTGATGAAGCCTCGGTATGTGGTCCTACGTATTGTGCCGAACTGACCAAAGATGGTGAGATAACAGAATTTAAGATTGAACCTTCTGGAATTGGCCTTTCCAAAGCTGATCCACAAGATCTTGCACCTCTTGCAACAAAAGAGCAGGAGGCTAAGGCCATGGTGGATCTATTGAGAGATAAAGGGTCTCAGGCTCGCTCGAATGCAGTGGCCCTTAATGCTGCCCTTGTATTCTACATCAGCCGTGTGTCGTCCAGCATAGAGGAGGGCTTTGAAAAGGCTCGACAGATCTTGGAAAGCGGCCTGGGGTATGAACAGTTGCGCAGATGGGTGATGACCCAGAATAGGGATCCGGAATTGGGCCTGAGAAAGCTGGAGCAGGTTTCCGCATAGCTGCAAGTACACGAAACCTCTTTATTAATTATAGGGAGAGAAACCCGGAGGGATGATTTATGGAGCTATTAGTTATTAAGTGTGGAGAGCAGTATGTTCGGATTAAGGAGGGGAGATATTCACTTTGCTCAATGCAAAAGGCGAGCGTTTTTTCTACTGGGGCACTCGAAGAAGTGAAAGCTCATCTGCTTGAGTTGAACAGTAAAGGCTATCAATCGCCCAAGATTTATAAATTAGTCATCCATGAAGAAGAGTGGGGTGTATAGCAGCTATAGAATAGGAGGTCTGGAAGATGAAAATTATCTTAGGGGGCTTAAGAAAACTCGAGTTAGACCTTGATTCAAGGACTTTAAAGGACTTAATTCCTGAGGCCAAAAAGCTACGTGTACTCTATTGCGGTATCTGCAGAACAGATGCAAAGATGTGGGAAGAGGGTCATCGAGAACTCAAATTTCCCAGGGTTCCAGGCCACGAGGTAATCGTGGAAGACGAAAAAGGGCGGAGATTTGTTGTGTGGCCCGGCCGAGTTTGTGGGCAGTGCAAGCCCTGCCGGTCTGGCAGAGAAAACCTCTGTGAAGAGATGGAGATCATGGGATTTCACTTTGATGGTGGATTCGCTGATTTCCTTCAGGCTCCGGAGAACAACTTGATCCCTTTTCCCGAGTCCATTCCACCTTATTTAGGCGCCTTTGCAGAGCCTACGGGGTGCGTTATCAATGCAGTTGAAAAGTTGGATTTGGCCCGTGGCGAGAGGATCATTATTTATGGGGGAGGTACAACTGGTTTAATCACAGCACTTGTCTGCCTTGAAAAAGGAGCTATGCCCTTCCTTGTCGAAAAGAACGAAGAAAAGATATCAAAGATAGAGCCATTCCTGTCCAGTCTTGGGATAGAGTGCGCCAAGGACACGGCCCAGAGTGAGTTTGACACGGTATTAGTTGCATGCCCTGATCTGGTAGCGTTTAGCCTAGGGCTTGTGAAATTGCGAAAAGGCGGCAGATACTCGTTTTTTAGTAGTCTTAAAAAGAATGAAAAGATAGAGACCAATCTGCTCAATCTGATCCACTACAAAGAGGCCTCGATGTACGGAGCTTACGGCCTTACAAGGGATCACATGAAAAGAGCGATCCCGTTAATAGGGAAGTGGTCAAATGCCTTTGAATTATTGGTAGAAGATATTGTGGCGCCTGTGGAGGTACCCTCCTTGATGGGCCAGGTTCTTTCAGGGAAGCATCTCAAATATGTTATCCAGCTAGATAAAGTAGACCGCCCCAGAGCCGACAGGTCGAAGAAGAAAGATAAAGGCAAAAAAGAGCCTTCAGCCCAGCTCATATCCCTGTTTTCATCTTGTTACACGGATATACTTCACAGCATTAAACACGTAGACAGAAGCATTGAGCCCGCGGCCCAGGCCAAGATAGACAACAAGACAAAACCGCTAGGTGCTTTGGGTCAACTGGAACAACTGGCAGTACAACTCTGTTTGATCCAGGAAACCCTGGAACCAAAGGTAGAGCGCAAACACCTGTTTGTGTTTGCAGGTGACCACGGGGTAGTGGAGGAAGGTGTCTCGGCCTATCCTTCAGAAGTCACACAGCAGATGGTCTTGAATTTTCTAAACGAAGGAGCTGCCATCAATGTATTCTGCAGGCACTACGGCATAGATATGAGTGTAGTGGATATGGGCGTAAAGGGCGAATTTGAGGATCACCCCCTGCTGCTGAAGAAAAAGGTGGCTCCAGGAACCAGGAATTTTGCCCTTGAAAAGGCCATGAGTACGGACCAGGCAAAGGCAGCATTGCAAAACGGCATGGATGTATTTCTCCATGCTTTCAATAGCCAACCATTTCAGGTCATGGGCCTTGGTGATATGGGTATAGGGAATACAACTGCTGCAACAGCCATCATCTGTGCTGTCACCGGAATAGCGCCGAAGGAGATTGTGGGCAGAGGCACGGGTATTGATGATAAGGGCCTTGAGCACAAGGCAGAGATCATTTCAAAGGCCCTTGAATATCACAGGCCTGTCTCTGATGATGGATTGGATATCCTATCTAAGGTCGGTGGCTTTGAAATAGCGGGAATTGCAGGAGCAGCACTGGCTGCTGCATCGCGAAAAGTGGCTGTTGTCCTCGATGGCGTAATATCCACAGCAGGGGGCCTCATTGCCTACTTGATCAATCCAGCGGTTGGACAATACTTTATCGCAGGACATAGGTCTGTTGAAAGGGCTCAGGAGGCAGCCCTACGGTTTATGGGCCTGAGGCCATTGCTCGATCTTGATATGCGCCTGGGTGAGGGAACAGGCGCTGCCATTGCCATCAATCTCGTGGAGCTGGCTGCCAAGGTAATGAATGAGATGGCCTCCTTTGACGAAGCAGGCGTGTCAAAAAAGATTTAGAATGTTAGAATCAGAGATGGCACCGGGCGCAAAGTAACTCCAAATGGATTTTGCCTGCACTCCCTGAGACGTGTGATCTCTATAGAGACAGGATACCAGGGCAGCGCCGGTTTTGCAACTACGCAGGTCTCTAGCAGAGAGATTTTTTAGGCGCTATGAAATGGTGGCTTAAGAGTTTGCCCCATGGTATATGCACTCTCGATAGCTCGACCACACCAGAATGTGCAGGCGATCACTCTGAACCTCCGCCGGCGCGGTACCATACGCGACACCTCTGAACGCTGCAGCAGCCCATCATTCCTGCCAGGCGCACCAAATCTCATAGAGATCGGGAGGATCACGGATCACTATTTTAGACGAGCGTGCGCTTTTGCAAGTAACCTGGAAGACATGCGCAAAAAGGCCGTGCCCTGAGCGGGCACGGCCTCACTGTTATCCTGCGTTGGAACTGTTTTAGAACAGCTTTTTCCGGTAATTCTCCAGTGCCTTCTCAAGAGCGTCGAAGGAGCTTTTTCCATGCTTACCGCCAGCCACCTTCTTCTGGATCTCGTCGATATCAGCATAAAAGGCCTTGAAGTCCCCTTTGTCACCATAACCCAGTACTTCGGCGAGCTGTAGCTCCTTGCGTACAGTCCCAAGAAGTTCTTCGAGTTGCTTTTGCTCGTCTTTGCTACGCCCTTTCTTCTCAGCCAGCTTTTCCGCTGTCTTCAGCAAATGCTCTGCCCGCAGTATAGGTAGCGGGATGATATGTCGGGTGACAACCAGGGTGTTCAGGGCTGTTATGAGCGTCTGTTTTGCTTCTTTGAACTTCCCATCCTGAATGAGCGGCACTGCCGCCTTCATGGCATCAGGATAAGTAGCCAATGGAATATTTATCACCTCAATGACTAGCTCGCTTGCTAGGTTGGAGACGATTGCGCGTGCATCCTGCACCCGACCTTTCTTCAAGAGATCGATGGACTGTTTCACTGCCTTCTTCACGCTGGCTACACCGGCATGCACATCGAGTGTATAGGACACCACATCCACAGGGGCAAGTGCCAGCTTCGGATCCCGTGCCAGTATGATTTCCAGCTTGCCGATGACGCGCTCAAGTGCTGCCATAGCGGCGTCTGAGTCCTTTTTCTGCAGCGCAGTGATGGCTTTGCGCGTAAGCGTCAAGGCCTGAACAGCTTCTTCGATAATCTTTTCCTCCATCTCCTGCGCTTTCTGCTGTCCCTGCGCTTTCGCCGCTTTTTCGGCTTCGTTCTTTTCAGCCTGCATCTGCTTGTTCACAGGCTTGTTTACCTGCGCAACCGCCTTGGTAGGTTGCGTCGCTTTCTTCTCCTGTGCCAGTGCCAGCGTGCTCGGCACATAGGAACTGCCAAGTGCCAGACCCAAGAATACCATACCGATTAACCATCTCAACCTCATCATCTCCTCCTCCTTTCATTTGGTTATTATCTATTATATTAAGGGATAAGTAATCGTTTCATCTTTCGATCAACGTATCAGCTAGATGCAAACACAAAAAATATATGCACTGTTTCAGACAAGTCAATGGAACAAAGGTGTTGGTTTAAACATCCCTTAGACCATTGCTATTGAGGTCCTGTTTTCATTCACTCTGTGTTTTTTGACAATCTGGATTATTTCCCTGTGCCTGTGGAGCAACTTGGTGTTATTGCCCAGCTTGTGTACGTAACCAGGGGTATAATTCCACAAGGCCTGATGGGGCCTTCTCTCATTATACTCCTCTATGTAACGGGCCAGAGACTGTCGTGCTATCTCCACCGATGGGTATGTTGGATAACAGCAAGTCTCCTCCCTGCCTGACGCCGCACGGCAGGCATTGCACCTCCTCTTTTTTCTATTTGTCATCTCCTATATAGAGCGTTCAACTAACACCTTCTTGATCCTATTTTTGTCCAGATTGGACTGAAACAGTATAAGGGCCCAGGGCATTGGGTAGAGGTAGAAAAATATTGTTGCGTAGATGGATCCATACAGATATGTCCGGACGGTTGGGAGCCAGACACAGATTTTCCAACTGAGACTCTTCCTCAGGGGAAGTATCATTATATAGTGGGTTTTTGGATGACCGATACGGGGTGCCCAAAGGGGGCATTTCCTTCTTCGCCCGTACTCTCCTGCGTGGATTATTTGTGCCAGGAGTGGGCTACTATCAGCATACTGTACCCTGAAATCTGGGAAGACGCGACTCTCACTGGGTACACAGTGTGTGAGTGGCAGTGTGATGAGTGAGGAGTAGTATACGCAAGCACCCTTTACACTTCCGAAAGGGTAAAATCTGTTCATCATGAGGGAAATTCTTCTTAACCATTATAACATCTGCCGGTGAGCTTAAAGCAGGTGCTCCTTTCTTGCACTTTGGCAGGAACTTTCCGTGGGCCTCCTCTCGCCCCGCGAATTTCACCGCCCAAAAATCTCCACACCGCAACGAATAGAGGCCGCTTTAAGTGCATTATCCTGCGTGGCCATGGGAAGAGCATAACGCAGCGCCAAATATAGATAAGTGGCGTCATAGATCGTGATGCTCTGTTCCCTTGCAAGAAGCAATAGCTCGCCAAAGGCCCATCCCCGACCGTTGCCTTCCTCAACCCCGATGGGTAATTCCCCAAGAAAGGAAAGGAACTGCTTGACCTCTGGCAGCGATATTCTTTTACGCCGTTCGGCCACCAACAAAGCGTTCGGGACCTCTAATAACCATAGCGACGGTACAAGTGCCGCTCTGCCCTCTAAAGCCCTAAGCACTGAGCGGGTGTACGAGTTCATCTCCTCCTTGAAGGCCCAGGCAAGGGTTACTGACGCATCCAGGACAAACCCATAAGTGCTCCCCCTCACATCCGGCCCTCCTCGATCAGCTCTTTAATGCTGAGTCCCCCCAAACTGTGGCGTTTGGAAAAGGCCTCTATGTCAGAAATGACTTCTTTTATATCCCGCCGCTTCTCTGAGCTGATAGAGCTTAGGACCGCAGTAGGGACGCCGTGCTTGGTAATCACGATCCTTTCTCCCTTCTCCACCCGCCGCAGAATTTCTGAAAATTTTGCCTTGGCCTTGTATGCAGCAATGTTTGCCATCGGATTTCCTCCATGCTGACCAGTTTTAGACCAGTTTAAGACCTCTTTCAATTGGTGTCAATCTGGAAAAGGTGCCAGCTATTGCAAGGCATCTAGATAACGTATAAAATTTTTCGCACTTTTGTGCGCCTGCCTACCTCCAGGTAGAGTCTGCTCCGCAGTTGAATGACAACTTGCCTGTCCATCTCCGCTTCCTTAAGTAGCTGTATGTTGAGATATCTCCTCTCTAAGAATTGCCGTCTTCACTTTACCCTACTTTCCCATTCCTGGGGTCTACCATAGTATTTGGTGCAGGCGCTACGATTGCACTCGCACCGTATTGGAGATCACAGCCGGGTAACTGTCAACAGGCCTAAGGCCCCTTATTGATTAATGTAAATGGTCGTGATAAACTGAGCCAAAAATGGTCGTTTAAAAGTGAGCCAGTATGGAGGGATTGTGGGAATGGTGGTATGTTGCCAGATTTAATCCCAGGCTGAGATAGGAGATTGGTGTGAAAAAAAGGAGACCATTTTGGACATACTGATGTTGCATCGAAAGGGGTTGAGCCAGCGAAAGATAGCCAGGACACTGGGCATAAGCCGGAACACGGTGAAGAAGTACCTGGAGCATCGGGAAC
>JALVSJ010000403.1 GCA_027024445.1 Desulfobacterales bacterium | reverse complement strand
GTTTTGCGCTACTCTCAAGGATATGGCACCGGATCTCATCGTAGTGGTTGCATTCGGGCAGATCCTGAAAAAGGCACTCCTTGATATACCTACCTGGGGCGTATTGAATATTCATGCGTCTTTACTGCCAAGATACAGGGGGGCTGCACCCATCCAGTGGGTCATCCTGAACGGGGAGCAAAGGACGGGTCTCACAGCAATGAAGATGGATGAGGGCATGGACACAGGTCCGATAATAAGACAGGTAGAGGTGGAGATAGGGCAGTATGAGACCGCTGGAAGCCTACATGACAGGCTCTCGGAGCTGGCAGGGCCGTTCCTGGTTGAAACCATAGAGAGAATTATAAAGGGAGATTATGACCTCAGGGAACAGGAATCTTCCCTGGCCACTTATGCGCCCAAGATAGACAAATCCATGACGAAAATCCAATGGCATAAATCTGCCCGTGAAGTTGCCCCTGTGATTCGGGCGTTTGACCCATGGCCTGGTGCCCAGACAGAGATAAAGGGAAAAATGGTCAAGCTCTTTTCTCTTGTTTCAATAGAAGAGGGGGACGCGGGGGCGGAGCCGGGAATCATAGTCTCAGTAAGCGAAGAGGGGATTGTTGTGCAGACCGGAAAGGGTGTGATCAAGTTTTGCCATATGCAACTTGCAGGAAAAAGGCGGCTACCTGTGGGGGAGGTGATTAAGGGTTTTGCTATATCTCCAGGAGACCGATTTAAATGATAACGGCTTCGTAAGAAGTCCATCTGCGGCGTTGCCTGCGTGGCGCCTATGGCAGACAGGCCTGCCTAGATTTGCCAGTCGGGAGATCCCTTTCAGACTGCATCTGACTCCTTACAGGGAGGCGGTCCTCCCTGCCTGCCCAGCGGGGCAGGCAGGATGCCTGACGGGGTTGTGATAGATTGATTTATTTATAGCTTAAGCATCCCTGCTCGTACCGCCCTGGGGGCTATGGTGGAGGCTCATCCGGTAGATACAGTCTTTCAAGGACCTCCCGACTGGGGCTCATATACCTCGTTGGGCAAGATTCGGACGCCCTGGACCTGGATCTTTTTACTGTGCCTTCACCATTTGTGACTTTTTACGAATCCATTAGGGGTAGAAAGCAAAAGGCTAGCACACTAGGCACACGGTTGGATATGCGCATTTAATGAGGATGTATCATCGTGTCAAAGCAAGCCACACCAATAGAAAAAGACGCAGCAGGGGGGGCATCGGGACGTAAATTCGTGCTTCTCCTGATCTTATGCTGCTTTGTGCTTGTGGGCGCAGCGTTCCTTCTATGGTACGTGCCTTATGTGGGGCTCAACAATATAAGCCCTCATCTTCCCCTGATCCTCGCGCTGTGCTTTGGGGGGCTGGTTCTGTTCGGCCTGGGTGGAGCGCTTACCCTGGTGTTCACCATACTGTGGGGTCGGAACCTTTTTGTTAATCGAAAGACCCGCGGCGTGGTGATAAGGTTTCTCTTTCCCATCCTCGTGGGAATCGGGAGACTCCTTGGTATCAGCAAGGACGACCTGCGCCGCTCTTTTATTGCCGTTAACAACCGCCTGGTTCTGGCCGAGGCAAGGAAGGTGAGGCCAGAAAAGCTCCTCATTCTGCTGCCCCATTGTCTTCAGTTCCATGAGTGCAGTGTCCGAATTACTGGAAATATAGAAAACTGCAAGGCATGTGGAAAGTGCAAGATAAAGGATCTGGTTGCAATCTCCAAACGCCACGGCGTCTCCATTTCGGTGGCCACAGGCGGCACAATTGCAAGGAGAATAGTGGTAGAAACAAGGCCTGATATCATCATAGGCGTTGCGTGCGAGAGAGACCTCACCAGCGGCATACAGGATACCTATCCAATCCCGGTTTATGGGATACTGAACAAAAGAACCCATGGCCCTTGCTTTGACACAGATGTAGATCTTGATCTGGTAGAAAGAGGCCTATCCACATTCTTGGAAAATGGCAGACCCGACCCCCAGAGACTTGGCCCTTCAGGCCCTCAATAGATTTGATAAAGAGGGAATCATCCCCCATTATCACCTCGAGCAAGCATTTGACCGCTATTATGCGATCCCTGCCAAGGACAGGGCCCTGGCAGTCCATATCACGAGTGGGGTGTTGAGGTGGCGCCTGAGGCTTGACTGGATTGTCAGACAACACGTGAAATTCCCTTTCCACAAGATCCAGCTTCAAATTCTCAATGTTCTAAGAATCGCCCTGTATCAAATATTCTTCATGGACCGTATTCCTGTTTCAGCGGCAGTAAATGAGGCCGTGAACCAGGCCAAGTCCTTTGGCAGACCCCACATTGCCCGTTTTGTAAATGGTATCTTGAGGGAAATTCTTCGGAAAAAAGATGCTGTTCATCTTCCCCGCAAAGAAGATGATCCCATCAAGTACTACTCGATCGTATATTCATTCCCCCGGTGGCTTGTTCGCAAATGGTTAGCCGAGCTGGGAGAGGGCTTTGCCCGTGATTTGATGGAGGCATCAAACCGCCTCCCGGAGCTGATAGTGAGGGTAAATACCTTGAAGACTAGCCGGGAGGCGTTGATGGAAGAGCTTGCAAAAGAAGACATTTCATGTTCCCCCACGAAATACAGCCCTGTAGGAGTCCAAATAAAAGACCTGAAAAGGCCAATCACAGACCTCAAGGCGTTCCAGCAAGGGTTATTTCAGGTCCAGGGAGAAGCTGCACAAATCTGCGGCTTGTTGTTGAGGCCGCAGAAGGGTGAGAGGGTGCTTGAAGTATGCACGGGGATAGGCGGTAAGGCCTCCCACCTGGCAGAGCAAGTGGGCCCCACAGGGGCAGTGATCGGCCTTGACAAGAAGATGGGCAGCCTGCTAAGGCTCACTGATACCTGCAAAAGGCTGGGGGTCCAATGGGTCTACCCTGTGGCTGCTGATGCAGCCACTGACATGAGGGCACTTTTTACCGTTAGATTCGCGAGGATTCTGGTGGACAGCCCGTGCTCGGGCCTAGGTGTCATCTCAAAGCACCCTGATATCAAATGGAGGAGGCAAGAGGGCCACATTCGTGAACTTGGTGAACTGCAGGGCCGTATTCTCAGTAATTCGATCTCTTTACTTGGGAGGGGCGGGAGCTTGTTTTATGTGACGTGCACCATTTCCAGGGAGGAGAACGAGGACATAGTTGAGGGCATACTCAAGGCTCACGGGAATATTCGGCTCAGGAATCTGAAGCAAATAGCCCCTGAGTGGGCAATGGAGCTGGTAGATGAGAATGGGTTCTTCCGCTCATTTCCCAACTTGCATGGATTAGAGGGATTCTTTGCCGCAATGCTTACGGCTTCGTAGAAAGCCCCAAAGCGGTCACGCCGGCGAATATTTGTTAGCAAGGAGGCAAGAAAGTATGAAGAAGATAGCCCCTTCTATCCTTTCCGCTGACTTCAGCAGGCTTGGGGAGGAGATTCGGGCCGTGGAGGAGGCGGGCGCTGACTATATTCATATTGATGTAATGGACGGGCACTTTGTACCCAATATTACCATTGGCCCTATGGTAGTGAAGGCGGTGCGTCAGATCACCCAATTACCTCTTGACGTTCATCTCATGATAGAAAATGCCGATCTGTTTATTGATGCGTTCCGCGACGCGGGGGCAGATATTCTTACTGTTCACGCGGAAGCTGTGACACATCTTCAGCGGACCCTTGTTTATATAAGGGAACAGGGTATGAAGGCGGGGGTGTCTCTCAATCCGGCCACGCCACTGAATGTGCTTGACTATGTGCTAGG
>JALVSJ010000402.1 GCA_027024445.1 Desulfobacterales bacterium | reverse complement strand
AAAAAATACAAAATAGAAGAAGGCTCACAGGTCGTTATTGAGCCTGTAAGCGAAGGGGTTCTCCTAAGACCCGTCGTGTCTCTTCCCGTGGAGATCTACACCCCGGAGCGGAAAGCTGAGTTTCTCTTGAACAATGCGGTCACTGCAGAAGATTATGCTTTAGCGGTGGAGTTAGTCCGACAAATGGGGCTTGATCCTGAAAAGATCCCCCATCAGAAGCCTGTCAATGTAAATGACAATCAATAGGTTATTCCTAGATGCCAACGTCCTATTCTCAGTTGCTTACGGTAGCCTGGGGCTAAGAAGGTTTTGGGTGCTCCAAAATCAACAACGCTGTGAACTCTTTACTTCTAGATATGCCATTGAAGAGGCAAGGCGCAACCTCGAATCCCCTCGTCATCTGAATCTTTTGAATGAGTATGTCGCCCAATTGAACATTGTTCCTGAGACTGACCCCAATATCCCATGTCCCGTGGATCTACCAAAAAAGGACATACCCATTCTCATGGCTGCGATTCAAGCTAGATGCGACTACCTTATTACCGGCGATAGAACACATTTTGGTCGGTATTTTGACCGTACCATCATGGGGGTTAAGATATGCACGCCAAGTGCATATCTAGAGTCACTCAGTCCCTAGGTTTCAGACACTGCATGACCACATCCGTGATATCAAGCACATTGAAATCTATCTTCTCCCGTCGGGCTGCCCCTTTGATTGTGCGGACGCATTGCTGGCAAGCGGTTACCAGAGTATTTGCTCCGGTCCTCTGAGCTTCTTTTATCTTCTTAGTGGCCAGTCGTCTTGAAAGCGCCGGATCCACCATTTCAAGATTTCCACCCCCTCCGCAGCAAACACTTTTGGCCCTGTTGTGTTCCATTTCTTTCAGTTCGAGGCCGGGAATGCTGCTCAGGATAGTCCTTGGCGGCTCAAATACGCCCCCGTGTCTCCCCAGGTCGCAAGGATCGTGGTAGGTTATTGTTTCTCTGAATTCTCCCAGTTTGATCCTGTCCTGCTTGATTAAATCCGCAATCAACTCGGTTATATGAAAAATCGCCAAGTCAGTGCGATAATACTCCCTCCATGTTCGGTAGCATGAAGGGCACGAAAACACGACCGTCTTTGCGCCCACTTCCCTCACAGCCTCAATATTATGATCACGGAGCTTTTCAATGTCTGCGGCAGCCCCAGCCCCGATAAGGGGAAATCCGCAACACCACTCCTTTCCCCCGAGGATGGTGAAATCCACATCAGCCGAATTCAATATATGAACCACGTTTTGGGGTATCCCCTGAACCATGGGGAAAAAAGAGCTGACACAGCCCACGAAATAGACCACTTCGGCCCGCTCCTTGTGATAGGCTTCAAGCGGAATATCTCCAATGTCTTCTGTCCACTCATCTCTTTCGGCATTTTCTTCATCGGAAATATTATATGCCTCATCAACCGCGTCAATTGCAGGTTCCACTCTGGGATGAAGGCCTTTTTCCGAGGCAATGATCTGGCGCATCTCAACGAACAAATCAGCCAGATGCACTCCACTCGGGCACGTTACGGTGCATGCGCCACACAGCAGACATTCGGCAAATATTTCTTTCATCCGCTTGGTAAGCTCTATAACACCGTTGCGGTAAAACCTTGCTAGCTGTACCTTGCCTCGTGGCGTATATTTTTCCAGCAGAAGATCCTTCCCCACAGGGCATGCAGCCAGGCAAAGCCCGCATTTATTGCACTGATAGAATTCCCTCTCTATCCTGCTCCAGTCCATGGTCATTCAAATATCCTTCATTAGAGTTATCATGTTCATCAAGTGTGCCCAAAATCGGTTTTTGACAATGGCAGGGAAACGCCTGTCTGCTCTGCCTGCCACGTGCAGTCAGGCAGGCCTGCGGCACCAGGCAGGGGATGTTCCCGGAGCAGCGTCATCAGGCACTCAGTTGTCCTACCCCAAGATTGTCATTTCCCTGCCCGCCGTTGCGTTCAGGCGGGGAGGAGCCTTGGCGACGAGAAATCTTAAGATTTCTCCCTGCGGTCGAAATGACATAGAAGGGATCAGACTTCAACTAAGAACTGAGTGCCTGATCCGTAGTGCCTGCCCGATGGTCAGGCGGGCCTGCCCGCCATAATTGTGGCGAGAGCGGAGCCATGGATGGCGCAGCGAGCGTATTGGCACTTAGCAAGTTATCTCCTCTCTCCCATTCCGAGCGGCAGTAAAGAAATCTTTGTAAAGGTATTTTCAGATAAGCAGATGGACTTCCCACTAAGCCGGCAGAATCATAAGAAGCTGCCCGGATTCAATATATTGTTTGGATCAAAGACCTTTTTTATCCCCTTCATCAATTCAATTGCCCTTGGGCTCAACTCCTTTGAAATAAATCTATCTTTTGCTATGCCAATACCGTGCTCACCTGATAGCGTCCCTCCCATTGAAAGGGCTGTCTCGTACATCTCGTCAAGGGCCTTGTCAACCCTTGCCATTTCATCCTTGTCTTGAAGATCAGTCATAATAAGAGGATGAAGGTTGCCGTCACCAGCATGGGCCAGCACCCCAATTTTGAGCCTGTATCTTTCCGAAAGCTCCACGATTTTCCTTATCATTGCGGGCAAATTCCTTACCGGTACAGTGGCATCTTCTACAATACAGTTTGGTCTTAAGCTGGCTACTGCCCCGAAGGCACTGCGCCTTGCCTGCCACAGTCTTTCTGCATCTGCCGGATCCGTGGCCACGTCCACCTGTATGGCTCCTCTGTCCTTACAAAATCCTTCGATCCGTTCTGCCTGTGCCTTTACAGTTGACGGCTCCCCGTCCACCTCGATCAACAACAAGGCCTCTGCTCCGCTTGCAAACTCTGCTCCTCCGTAATCCTGGATGAGATCTAGGACAACCTTATCTATCAGCTCCAATGTAGTTGGTACTATACCAGAGGCAACAATGGCCGATACTGTCTTGGCAGCATCATCCAGGTCTGAAAAGACGGCTTGAAGGGTTGCTTTGGCGGGAGGCAGGGGAATGAGACGGACAATGATTTCTGTTATTATGCCAAGAGTGCCTTCTGACCCACAAAACAGCCGGGTTAAATCGTACCCTGTAACATTTTTTAGGGTCTTTCCACCGGTGCGAATAATCTCTCCTGTTGGAAGTACCGCTTCCAGACCTAATAAATAATCTCGTGTCACGCCATACTTTGCCCCTCTTGGCCCTCCGGCATTGAGGGCAACATTGCCCCCTATGGTGGATACAAACATACTTGCAGGATCAGGTGGGTACATGAGGCCATATTTACCGACTTCTCTTTGAAGGTCTGCATTAACCACGCCTGGCTGAACCACTGCGCACATATCGTCTGTGTCGACTTCAAGGATTTTATTCATACGGTGAAAGGCCATGATAATGCCGCCTTTCCTGGCAACCGCGGTGCCACTTATGTTGGTACCCGCACCACGGGGAACGACACTAAATATTTTCTCGTTGGCAAGTTTCATGATCTCGGAAATTTCCTGTGTGCTCCCCGGGACTATTACGGTCTCAGGCATGAACTCGGGGAGAAAAGCATCATAGGAATAAGTGGCAAGATCTTCTGGCTCATCCAGAAACCATTGCGGACCGACAATACTTCTGAGACGTTCTTTACTATGATCATCTAGCATCGTCCAAAGCCTCCTCAGGGGAGATCAAAAGAAACAGTTTATCATGGGCATAGTCTGTTATTCCTCTCCTAAGAAACAGCTTGCTCCAATGCCTAGAATGTCATTTCC
>JALVSJ010000401.1 GCA_027024445.1 Desulfobacterales bacterium | reverse complement strand
TAACAGCCAACCTGCGAAGCTTAGGCCAGAGAGGAGTGTTGACACTGATATGGTGGTGCTGGCCAGCGCCTGGTCTCCTCCCAGTTCACCTGCCATCACGTACGTAACAGTCGCAGTAGGAGAGGACAGTAAAATGATACTCGGCACAATAAGCGAACCGCTCAGGTCCAACCACCGGTAAAGTGCAACCCCTACGGCAGGCAAAAACATGAGTTTGAACACCGTACAGAGCAAAGCCACAGACAGATGGCCGCGCGATGAGCCCAGAGAAAGGCTTGCCCCTATCAAAAGAAGGGCCAAAGGCAGAGCCATGCCACTCAATATCCTTAAGACGTTGTCCAACAGCCCGGGTAACACCACCCCCACAAAAGACACCGACATTCCGGCAAAGCACGCCAATATGATTGGGTTCAATACCAAGCTATGGAGAAAATACCCAATATCCCACCTCCTACCCCTTCCCCCTGATCCTAGTTGCAAGGCCAAAATAGCCAGGAAGTTTTGAACCAGAATAAGGAAAGAAGCAAGAAGTCCAGCCTTCCTGAAGCCATCAGATCCGAGGGCATAAAATGCTACTGCAAGTCCCATATATCCCAAATTGCCGTGCATTGACGCTTGAACGAATGTGCCAAGCCGCTGCCCCGCTATCTTCATGGCTTTACCTGAGATGAGACAAACAAGAAAAACTACGACGGGTGGAATCAGTAAGCCAACCAGGAGGCGAGGTTCAAAGTACTGGTGAAAAGGGGCCTTTGATATCTCTCTGAACAGAAGGGAGGGTATTGCAACGTAGTAGACAAGTCTATTTATGGGAGTAAAGAGATTGGGAGGGATAAGGCCTTTTCTTCTAGCCCAAACTCCAATGAAAATGACCGCAAAAAGAGAAAGGATACTATTTACAACGGGCAGCACAAGGAATAGATCCTACGACTTTGTCCTTTTGAGCATCTTTAGCTTTCGAATGATGTTGTCTTTGATCCAGTGAGAGTCCCACCATTCCACAGGGTTAACAAAGATACCGTTGACCATAACACCGAAATGCAAGTGATCTCCTGCGGCAAGCCCCGTCTGGTCAGTAACTCCTATGACCTGCCCCTTAGAAACAAGATCGCCTTCCTTTACCATTATCTCCCCTAAATGAGAGTAGATAGAGGCCAGCCCCTGGCCGTGGTCAATAACAACCGTCAGGCCATAAATTCCCATTCTACCCGCAAAGATAACCTTGCCATTGTTGGCTGCCTGGACTTTTGAATTGGCCAGAGAGGCAAGGTCCACACCAAGGTGTGTCTGCTCGTCTATTTTCTTACCCTTGTAATAATAGATACGGTGATCTCCGAAGCGAGCCATGGTGGCAGAGTTCTTCAGCCTAAGCCATGTCCCCTTCCACAATTGTTCCGGGGTCGTCTTGCCCCTCATCATGTAAAATGCGTGTCCATTTTCCTTGCGAAGTTCCCTGTTGATTACCAGGAATTTTTCCACATTAGTGAGGCCAGGCTGGAATTTATAAGAAGAAAAATATGGCAGAACCTTTTTCAAGAACCTATCGGTAATGTTGATCCTCTCTGTTCTGAACCTTTTCTTTCTTATACGATAATAAAAGCCTGCCTTGGATTCGTTGCCAGCCCTGTCCTTACCCCACAAGTGAAGCCTTGGCCTCTTTTTCACGTAATAGGGTACTGTAAAATAGCACACGTATGCCGTCTCCCCATATCCCTTCCCTGCCTTGTAGCCCGGGAAAAACAGGTCGTCCACATATACCCCGCTTTCCACTGTATCCAAGGAGGCCCTATAAACAATAAAGCCACAGCCGCCCACCGTTATATAATTCATCCGGCTCACCGGTCGGATAGACGGAGGGATCGTATCGACTACCATCTTCTTCTCAAGAACGGTTAGATTCCCATCGCCCCCGTTTCGCCTTGAATAATCCCGGACCTCCAGCACCACCTTTATGCCACCCTGGCCCAGATCAAGGGTAGAGGGATCCAACGTTATTTTCTTATCAAACTCATGGCTTCCCTGTTTATTCAAAAGGCCCCTGTAAGGGAATTTCTTGGTGAATATGCTTACCTTTCTCCCCTCCTGAAGCACTTCCACCTTCAATGACTTCAAACCGCTTTTTGAGTCAGCGACTCTTACCTCAAATTCCTGTGGCCCATTGATATACTGTGGAGAAGGCTCCAGAGAAGCACTAGGCATTTCGCCTTCGAATATTGCGACCAAAAACCACGCCAACGCGCCCAGTACCAGCACAACCGCCGTTATCCCAAGTCCGAAGCTAAATTTCCTACTTCTGCCCATGCCCAGGCTGACCTCGTAATTTCCGTTGAAAGATTTGACCTAGTAACCTATCATTTCAATCCTATAGCGAGTTTTTGAACATAACAGGTAATCTTCATAAATTCAAATATTTTCATGCGATCTTTACCAGGCATAGTTGAGGTTGAGTTCTGATGAACAGGCCTTATCACGTTGGTGTAATAGGCGCTGGCTCCTGCGACACTCATACATATACCTTGGCCAGAGAGATTGGATATCACATAGGGCAAAATGGGTGGGTTCTTGTATGCGGAGGACTCGGCGGAGTGATGGAAGCTGCTGCCAGAGGCTGCGCAGAAGCTGGAGGTATGACGGTGGGTATCTTGCCAGGCCTAGATTACAGCACAGCCAATCAATACATAAAAGTTCCCATTCCAACTGGATTGGGTGAGGCGAGAAATGCTTTAGTAGTCCGGGCCAGCCATGCGCTGGTGGCAATATCGGGGGGATATGGGACTCTTTCTGAAATTGCCTTGGGCCTTAAAACCGGCAAGCCTGTGTTTGGGCTTGAAACATGGCAGAGTATAGAAGGCGTCAAATATGCTGAAAATCCATCCCATGTTATTTCATTGTTGAGGCAGACACTGCGTGCCTTATGACTGAGAAAGGATATTCTCTAGCTGATTTTCTGGGCGATTTTTTCAACTTTCCACATCACTTCTTCTGTATCTACAGTCCTTAGTTCCCTGTTTCGCATCACTACTTTCCCGTCAATTATGACATCTCTTACATCAGCGCCATTTGCTGAATAAACAATAGTGGAAATAGGATCATAAATGGGCTGTAAGTGCGGCCTGTCCAAGTCTACAACAATAATATCCGCTTTGTTGCCCACTTGTATACTTCCGATTTCTCCTGCCAGACCTAGGACGTGGGCTCCGCCTACTGTTGCCATCTCCAGAACTTCTTGGGCTCGGAGTACAGTAGGGTCATGCGCAAAAACCTTGGCCAATTTCGCCGCACTATCCATTTCACCGAACATATCCAAGTCATTGTTTGACGCGCATCCATCAGTACCAAGCCCCATTCTTATACCCATCTCCACCATTTGACCAGCGGGGCATATACCAGATGCCAGCTTCATATTGCTCTCTGGGCAATGGACCACCCTTGTTCCACACTCTTCTACGAGATCCATGTCCTCTCGCTCCAGATGCACACAGTGCACGGCGATGAGGGATTCGTTCAGCACCCCGAGATCGAACAGGTACATGGGAGGTCTCTTGCCGTGCCTTTGGACAATGGTATCCACTTCTTCAATGGTCTCAGCCAGGTGTATCTGCATCGGCAATTGCTCGGACTTACATATCTCCATCGCCCGCTTCAAAGTTCTCTGGGAGCAAGTGATGGGGCTGTGACAAAAAAGCGACGGAATGATGAGTTCGCTAGTCCCTTTCCATCTATCAATAAAATCCCGGGCCACCTCAAGGTTCTTGCTAGGATCGGGT
>JALVSJ010000400.1 GCA_027024445.1 Desulfobacterales bacterium | reverse complement strand
CCCGAAAGGCAAGGTTTGATTCCGTGGCCTCAATGGTGCCTGAATAGTATAGCTCGGCAGTCTTTTCCTTCCACTGACCGTAATATACAAAGGCTACAACACCGAAAAACAGGGCGAGAAATATGATTACAATCAGAGTTTTCTTCAAACTAGACCTCCGAAAGATTGTCCGTGGATATATAACACCGGCACCTTATTTTGGCAAGTTAGCGGCTACTAGGATGAGGCGGGATATTGACGGGCTGGTGGGATGAAGTGAGACTGCTTGCCCCTGCCTTTTGTCATAATTTTAGCTCACTCCTACCTAAACCCTTCCTTTTCAGCCAGGATGTCCAGGTGCAGGGTGGCGAGGTACTCGAGCTCCATGGGCACTTCCATTTCAAATTCCCTTCGATCAACGGTCTTTATATACCGCTGGCATTTCCTGCAGAAATCAACCCGGAGGCCTTGTTCATTATCACTATGGAAATATCCCAAGGTCTTTTGATCCTCATTTCTGCAAAAGGGGCAATTCACCCTGGGATAAGGCCATTCCTGGCCACACAGCTCACAGTAAAGATGTCTCTTCCCCTTCTTGTCAAGATAGGCCATGTTGGGTTCAGAACCGCAAAGGGGGCAGTAGCCCTGGTCCCATAAATCCACATTAACCATCCCAGCGCACACAGAGCGAATGGCCTCCAGGGCAGGCTTGAGGGCGAGCTTGGCAAGGAAGTACAGGCGTTCCGGTTGGAGGCCCACTTCCCGTGCTATTTGTGTGAGCCTGTCGTGGTCACGGGTCAGAACGGCCCTTGAAAGGGTGTCAGCCCAGTGTGTATCTTCCTTCATTCTATCCAGGCACTCTGATAAAGGCTCCTTCTCTTCGGTTTCCTGGTGTGTGAGGTAGCCGATTATTCGGGACAGGGTCTTGCTGTATGCTATCGGGTCAATGGGAAGGGCTTCTCTTGGAAAAACAGGAAAGCCCTCTTTGGCCTTTAGTTGCTGTAACTGTCTTTCTTTGTCCAGATCAGGAAGAGATACGTCTATGTCAGGCATAAGTTCCACGAGGGATTTGTATGAGTTGAGTATCTCTCTGGTAAACGGACGTTGGCGCACTATGTAGTCTATGAATTCCTGCATATCCTGGGCCATGGGGCATTCCTCAATTAATAGAAGTTAGAAGCTCACCGCCTCCGGCGGCTCAGTAGTCAGGAGCCAGGAGCTTGGCCGCCTCCGGCGGCTCAGTAGTCAGGAGCCAGAAGGCTTCGTACCTGTTCTAAGGCCGCTCCGGGAATGTTGCGGAGTCTATTGCTATTACTGCGCTATTGGCCAAGCTTCTGCAGGGCAGCCACCAGCTCTTCCAGCCGTGGCCTCTTATTAATATCGTGTATGTCAATATAGCGAACGATACCTTTCTTGTCGATAATGAAAATGGCCCTTTCTGCCATACCGTCTGAACGAAGAATCCCGTAGGACGAGGCTACTTTACCGTGAGGCCAGAAGTCAGAGAGGACAGGGAACCATAAATCGCCCATCTCGTGTGTCCAGGCATAAAGTGTGGGGAGATTATCAACACTTATGCCGAGCAATACGGCATCGTGTTGGTCGAAGATATCCTTGGCTAAGTTGTATCCGGGCCACTGATCTGAGCACACAGGGGTCCAGGCCCCAGGAACAAAGGAGAGAACCACATTTTTCTTCCCTGCGAACTGATGCAGCGAGATTTTCTCTCCCTTCAACGATGGCAAGGTGAAGTCAGGCGCCTTATCCCCGACCTTTACTTTCAATACACTGTCCCTTGGTTTGAGGAAGCCAGGGTTGTATATTCCATCTTTAAAGGCGAGGGAATGGGTCTGGGCCAAACCCAGCCCTGCAAGCCCTAGGTAGCATGCTGCAAAGAGATAAATTACCTGCTTCATCATTTCCCTGCCTCGCTGTTGAGTTTTTCAGTTATCTGTTTGAGAAACTCATCAAAATTCCTGATCCTGCCAAGTTTAGAATAGGCAACCGTGGGACAGCGATCAGGAAGGTTTAACGCAACTATAAAATAGGGAGTTCTCACTTCTCCGAGGGTCTTATGAATAGCAAAGTCAGGGTCAGGAAACATTGGGAAGGGAACCTTAAATTTTTTCTTGAAGAAGTTCACTTCAAATGGCGAATTGCCCGCTCCGATTCCTATGATTTTGATCTGTTCCTTCAATTCTGGGTCAGACTGGATCTTATAATAGAGTTTATTGAGCCGTGGTGCCTCTCTCTGGCAATAGGGGCAGTACATGCTGAATATCTCAATGATGACCAATGGAGCGCTTATTTCTGATATCCAGAATGGTTCCTTTTCAGCAATCCCCAGGTACTCGGCATCATCCCGGCTCTGGGGTGCGGGTATTGTAAATCTCGGCAGGAGTTCCCCCACGCCAGGAGGACCTGATTGTGCCAGACACACGGGGGCAAAAGGGCTACACAGTAAAGCAAACACCATCGCCAGGCAAATATACAGCCTCATCTATTGCCTCCAATGAAAAGAATAAAGGGGTGCCCTTTTGGACACCCCTTTTAAGGTTAATCCATGATCAACTCACAAGTTTGTTGATCGCCTGCCATTCCCTGCTCAACTCTTTCAACGAGCGGCCTATCTTCTTTAACGCCATCTTACGATCCATGCGCGGGCCCACATTGTCGGCCTTAGCGTAAGTATAATACTTGTCGGGTTTGTCTGCCAACAGGTAAAAGGCCCTTACGTCCTCCAGCCCTGTAACCGTGGCATTGGGGAACTTTGCCTTGGCCTCTGCCAATCTCTGCTTGGCAAGGGCCACCATCTTGTCCCTGTCCCCGAAATTCATGGCGCCGGTAGGGCAGGTCTTCACGCAGGCGGGCAACAGGCCATTGTGCACCCTGTCATAGCACATGGTGCACTTGGCCATGTATCCAGTGCTTTTCTCCACCCTTGGGATGTTGTATGGGCACGCCTCGATGATGTCGGCAGCATTGGCCTTCCTCAGCTTGTCAGTGTAAAGCACTGCCCCCGTGTGGCTGTCAATGATGATACCCCCTGGTACCATATCATCAGCCGTTTCTTTACAAGGGGGCTCCACACAGTGCCGGCACTGATCCGGGAAGAAATACCAAACCGGCTTACCATCCGTGCCAAGATACTCCTGAAACCTGATCAACTTATAGGTGTAGAAGGAGAGATCTTGCGGATTCTGGTAGCTGCCCACGTTCTTTGTCTTGGTGGCCGGTAGCTGGTTCCATTGCTTGCAGGCAATCTGGCAGCCGCGGCATCCTATGCAAACCGTAGTATCGATGAAAAATGCCTTTCCGCTCATTCGATCACCTCCTTTCTACATTTTTCTTACGTTGACCATAAAGGCCTTGGTTTCAGGGATCCTGGTGTTGGGGTCCCCGGTGGACGGAGTGAGGAGATTGGCTGAATCTCCGCCGTCTTTGGGATATACCCATCCATAGCACCAGGGAAGTCCTACCTGGTGGATGACATTGCCCTGAATCTTGAAGGGGCGGAACCTGTACGTCACAATCGCAACCGCAGTCACCCTGCCCCTGGGCGATTCCACAACCACCTTTTCCCCATTCTTAATGCCCTTCATCTGTGCCAGTTCGTGGCTCATCTCCACGAAGAGTTGTGGCTGGGTCTCAAGCAACCAGGGCTGCCACCTCGTCAGGACGCCGGTCTGCCAGTGCTCTGACACACGGTATGTTGTGGCCACGATCGGAAAGCGGGGATCGCACGTCCTGTAGACATCCATATCCGTGGTGTAGCGAGGCAGCACAGGGTTGATCAACTGG
>JALVSJ010000399.1 GCA_027024445.1 Desulfobacterales bacterium | reverse complement strand
GGCCTTCCTTCTGGCTATTTTACCTGTGCCAGTTACCTTGAACCGCTTGGCAGCGGCACGTTTTGTTTTTAGCTTTGGCATTTTTTCCTCCAATAAGCAGTTTTGCAAATACAAATCCATCTACCCCCTTACGGGCTATGAACAGCTCTTGCCATCTGCCCGTATGTTGGAGGCTCTCGCAGCTCGCAGCACTGGTAAGTTTCCTGTAAAAGACGCCGCAATGAGAGCTGGTTTTACTTTGGTACCAGGAGCATACTTATGGTATTTCTTCCTTCTTGCCTCGGGTCCTGGTCCACAGCGCCCTGATCTTCCACCTCCTCTGCGACCCTTCTCAATAGCTCATACCCCATATTCATGTACGCCATCTCTCTGCCCCTGAAGAAAACCACCACTTTCACGCGGTATTTTTTTTCGAGGAACTTCTTAATGTTCCGAATCTTGAACTTGAGATCGTGTTCGTCGGTATGGGGTCTTAACTTAACTTCTTTAACCTGAAAGATTTTACTTTTCTTTCTAGCTTCTTGGAGCTTCTTGCTGGCCTGGTATTTGAACTTGCCATAATCCATGATCCTGCAGACCGGAGGATCCGATTTAGGCGAAACTTCAACCAGGTCCAGGCCTTCCTCCTTTGCAACCCGCAGTGCCTCTTGGAGCGGCAATATTCCAAGTTGCTGCCCCTCCACGGAAATCAATCGGACATTACGGGCTCTAATTTGTTCATTGACTCTTACGTCGGTGTGCTGCTTTGCTATGGCTTACCTCCTTTCCTTACAATCTTGTTTTACACGCTCAATAAAGGCCTCTACACTCATCAGGGGAAGATTTTCCCCTGTTCTCAACCTTGGTGTTACTCCTTGAGCTTCGACCTCTTTGTCACCGATAATTAGCATGTAAGGGATTTTCATAAGTTGAGCTTCACGTACTTTCAAGCCCAGCTTCTCATTCCGAAAGTCTGATTCCAGCCGAATATCTGCTTCTTTTAACTGATTCAGCACCTTTTCACCATAACTTACATGTCTATCCGTAACTGTGAGCAGGATCGCCTGCACAGGGGCCAGCCACACTGGAAACGCCCCCGCATAGTGTTCAATCAGTATTCCAATGAAGCGCTCTATTGCTCCCAGGATGACACGATGTATCATGGCGGGGCGATGCTTTTCGCCGTCTTTGCCGATGTAAAAAAGATCAAATCTTTCCGGGAGCGTGAAATCGCATTGTATAGTAGCGCACTGCCATTTCCTGCCCAGGGCATCTCTTAACTTCACATCGATTTTGGGCCCGTAAAAGGCTCCATCTCCTTCATTGATATCATAGGGTAGGTTGTTATCCTCCATGGCCTTTATGAGGGCCTGGGTTGCATTGTCCCAATCCTCATCAGAGCCAATGGATTTTTCCGGGCGCGTGCTTATTTCGAGATCATACTCAAAACCGAAGATACCCATCACGTCCTTTACGAAATCGAGAACCCCTTTTATTTCCTGATTTAATTGCTCGGGCGTACATATGATATGGGCATCATCCTGCGTAAACTCACGAACTCTCAGCAGACCGTGTAGCACTCCGGATCTTTCATGCCGATGAACCGTACCAAGCTCGAAGTAGCGTTTTGGCAGATCTCGATAGCTCCTGATCTTGGAGCGATAAATCATCATGTGAGCAAGGCAATTCATAGGCTTTATGCCGTAAGATTGCTCGTCAATGACCGTGAAGTACATATTTTCTCTGTAATTCTCAAAGTGTCCCGATCTCTTCCACAATTCCGTCTTGAGCAGTTGTGGCCCTCTTACCAGTTCATAGCCGCGCTTCAGATGCTCTTTTATCTCAAAGTCCTCAAGGATATACCTCAACATTGCACCCTTTGGATGCCAGACCACCATCCCGGCGCCAATTTCTTCATAGGTATTAAATATTTCCAGCTGCGGACCAAGCCGAACATGGTTCCTTTTGCGGGCCTCCTCCAACCTTTGCAAGTAAGCTCTCAGTTCTTTCTTGTTGGGAAATGCAACACCGTAAATTCGGCTAAGCATCTCCCGCCTCTCATCCCCTCTCCAGTAAGCTCCGGCCACCTTTGTGAGCTTGAATGCCTTTATCTTGCCTGTGGAAGGGATATGAGGTCCCCTGCACAAATCTGTAAAGGTTCCCTGGGTATAAAGAGAGACCTTTTCGTCTTCTATCTCTTGAAGCAGTTCAAGCTTATACTTTTCACCTGCCTCTTCGAAAAGACGCATCGCCTCTTCTTTGCTTACTTCCTTCCGCTCAAAAGGGTAGTTGGCCTTTATTATCTCTGCCATTTTCTCTTCTATTAGTGGCAGATCTTCTTCTTTGAAGGGACGTTCATAATCAAAATCGTAATAAAAACCATCCTCGATGGCCGGACCTATGGTCACCTTCACGCCCGGGAACAGCTCTTTTACAGCCATAGCCATCACATGGGATGTACTATGCCTCAAGATCTCAAGACCTTCCGGAGAGTCAACATAGACGGGTTCAAGTTCAGCTTCCCCGTCTAAGGCGACGTTGACATCGCAAATTCTGCCATTGAGTCTTACTGCCACTACGTCTTCAAGGCGCTTTACTTGAAGCCTCTGAAGAGCCTCAATTGCCGTGAGCGATTGACCCTCAAGCACCTGTGGATCCTTTCCCTTCAACTTTATTTTGTAACTACTCACTTCATCCAATCTCAAAAGAAAATAAGGCATCTGAGTGAAGTTACTCTCTCCTTCAGATGCCTTTTAACATATAGTGTTATATAAGATAGGACCCCACGAACTCAATTTGTTATGCAGCCTTACTCCTCATGCCCTAAGTCTTGATCTGTTGCCTCCCATAATAGGGCGTTTTTGATGCTTGCCAGCGGCAAACAGAGATGCATTTTTACAAAGAAGGCTAAATCTTTATAGTTGACAACCTAAAGGAATGCAAGAAAAAAAATAGGTAAACCCTCTGCGGACTCACCAAAAATGAGTGAAAAAGAGCCGCCCTCGGGCGGCTCCGTTTACTCATGCTATGGTAGGCGCGATGGGATTTGAACCCATGACCACTACCGCGTCAAGGTAGTGCTCTCCCCCTGAGCTACGCGCCTGTATTTTTTAGTAAAAGTACCAGCAACCGGAATCCTTGTCAAGGTTTAACCTTCAGCAGCCTTCGTAGCTCCGCCTTTTGCTCCGTTGCTAATCACCTTGAACCAGAAGTACATATAGTGAAGTCCGGAACTAATTGTGAAAAGACCTGTCAACCAGTAGACCAGTCTGTGGAATCCAGCAGAAAAATGGAAATACTCGGTGGACAAGACCACGAAAACTGTTGCTAACTGGAGACAAGTGGTGGCCTTACTGATCAAAGAGGGGCGTATAGTAATGCTCAGACCGTTAAGGAAAAGTACACAAACTCCAAGTAATATAAGGACATCGCGACTTATCACAACAACCGTGAGCCAAGAGGGAACAAAACCCCTAAAGGAAAGAACGACAAATGCTGCAACCAGAAGGATCTTATCGGCAAGAGGATCAAGATAGGAGCCAAGGGTGCTTTTTTGGTTAAGGAGCCGGGCCACAAGACCATCTGCACCGTCGGTTAGCCCGGCAATAACAAAGACCACAAGGGCCGGCAGAAACTTCTCATTGAGCAGATATATAATAAAAATAGGTGCGAGAATAATACGCAGACTGGTGATGAGATTTGGTATAGTCATATCCTTTTTTCACACCTCTACTGTCCACTTTTGGAGCTTACCACAAATACTACTTGCCCCTCTTTTTTCTCAACGCTCTGGATAGGTACGGGTAACGCGTCATGATACATCACGAGACTAGCAAATTTCTCTTCATCGCCCTGGAATTGAACTCTAAAAGACACGTAGTGACTCCCGATTCTGCTTTGTACAAATTCTTTCACACCTGGAATTTCCTTACTCAAAAAGTTCTTGAGTCTCCTGTATTGCACGTAGTCTTTGAGCCCCCTCAGGACCACCTCAAAAGTCTTATACGCTAGCTCCTGCCCGCCAGCATCGGCCACACATGCCTCTAACCTGGGCATCATTCGATTAACTATTTCTTCAAATATGCTTACAATTTCCTGTGGACTCGGTTTCGTCGTACTGAAGCTGGTTTCAGTCATGCGGCAATATTCTGTGCCATCCGCCACGCTTATGACCTGAAGTGACATTGAAACCTCACCAGAACTCTCAGTTTGCCCCTTCCCATAAACAACGACGTTGGCCCCAAACAACTCGCCCCATGCTTTTATGAGCAGGGGTGAAAGTTCAACCTGTTTCATCTCTGGTGTCACCTCTGCCGTAGGAAAGGAAATAGTTCGGTCCACAAACTCAAAACCCTTGTCCTGGAAAGCTTTGAAAAGCGCCAATTCTGCTGGACATAGCGGAGATATTTCCTCGGGCCTTTTCCACCAGTATTGGCCAGATCCCTGCAGTGTATTTCCTACAAGAAACAAGATCCTTACAGGCTTGGCCTCTGTGCCAAGCAGGCCTTGCTCTCTCAATCGGTCTATGGCCAACTTTTCGTTAACCCGTATGCTCAAAAGCAGGGTATATCTGTCTTCCAGCTGCGTCTCTTTGACCACATGATAATATTCAACAAGCTCCTTTGCTCTCGGCAAAATTCTGTCTATCAGAGTGTCCAGATGCTCTGCCGTTGTCTTTTGTCCCAACTTGCTGACAAGATAATATTCTACTCCCTTTTTCACTGCCCTCGCTATGGCCTGTTGCCTTGCTGAGGCAACATTATTCTCCACAATCTTGGCCACACCCAGAGCTAAAACCTGTCCAGTACGCCCTGTGGAGCCTCGTTCCTGTGCACGTAAATCTCTATTTAAAGGAAAACCCAGGACTGCCACAACAGCAAATAACAAAACAGCTACTACATTGTAGACCCTTTTCATTCCTAGCCTATTCCCCATTTAGAACCCCTTGTGTCAATGCCATCCAATTATCTCCTCGCCTAAACATCTGCCAGCCTCCACAGGCCATAGAAACTGCAAATGCGTGTGCGCTCACAACGCAACTATTTATGTTTATGTTATGGGCCATAATATTTTTCAATCTTCTTATGGCCAGAAGTACGTCTGCGCCAGAGACTAGCTCCATGGGTTCAAAAAGCCCGTGATCCGGTTCTAACAGGTGAGCAATTTTAGTGCAAAGGACTACGTCTGCAAAGTACGGAGCCTCCTCATCAATATCGTCAAAAGGATTCTCGGCCTCTGCTTTCCCGTCCTCCCTTCCCTCAGTCACCTTTAGCTTTTTCATTATATGAGCGAGTATGGTAGCAAAATCAGACCTGCTTACAGGCATTTCTGGCCCAAAGGATCCATCAGGTAGTAGACTCATTCCCTGAATGCCTAAGCCCAGAATTGCTACTATCTCTGCTTTATAAGGGTGGTGTTTTATGTCCTCGGGCACTGATATCTTCCGGACTTTCCCCTTGGAGATATCATCCAAGTGTAGCTCTCTCACCAACACGGCGGCAACCTCACCTCTAGTCAAGGTAGGCTTAAGTGCTATGTCTCTGCCCAGTTGAGTTTGAGGTTTACTTTCAATGACTTTGGTAACTAAAGCCAATGCCCTCTTGGCCCTGTCCCTAAAAGGCCCTCCTATCCTAGCTGCTTTCCTGAAGGCCCCTAGTGCCTTAGGCAACATTTTTGCCTGGGTGTAGGCAATGCCCATATAATAATACGCCTCGAAGTTATCAGGATCCTGATCCAAAGCAGCCAGAAAAAATTGCTCTGCTTTATGGAGCCATCCTTTTGCTTTCTCAAGGGTTGTAAGCCGGATAAAACCCACTTCAGCCAACGCTCTTTCCTTTTTGCTCTTTGCACACATTCTGGCTTGTTCCATAGCCCTGAAGGCCTCTTTAAACCTTTCCTGCATTACCAGGGAAAGACCTATACCCCTATAAGCTTCACAAAAACCTGGCTCCAACTTCAAAGCTGTTTTGAATTCACGCCTGGCATCCTCAATGCGTCCCAGGTCAAGCAATCTGAAGCCGTTTGTTACCCTGTGCCCGGCCGAATCCAGTCTAAACTCTTTAGGTGGAGCTGCGCAGCCATTGATGATAAAAGCAGTAAGGGCGATCAATACAGCCAATACTGCTCCTGTTTGCCCGCTATGGCTCCCTTGGTTCATCTTACTCTCCCTCTTTGCCTTTTGCCCGCCGTCTTGCCTAAAACAAATACTACCTTGCAGTCATGGAGAAGCGACAGATTCAATGGATTCGCTCTAATGGTCTCAGCGTCAGAATTTGTTAACACAACAATATTAGGGTTGGCCACAGAAACCCTCAGTGCTTTCAGGCTTAATATCTTATTACCCAGCCAGAGTGCGTTTATACGCTTATCGGGCGCTACCACAAACTTGGCCATCCCGCCCTTGCTCACACAATCTCTACTGACATAGGCAGGGCCAAAGACCTCTTCACCTTTCTCATTGACGATTCTTGGAATCAGGCATGGTTGAAAATCTATCTCGCTACAATCAATCAGGATCCCTGTGTAGAAATTATTGGAATTCTTCGTGCATCCGCGAATCTTGATTAATGGTTCAATTTTCTTTATGTACTCAGGCAGTATCAGCTCGGCTAGTGGGCCACTGAATTTGATCGACAACGTGACCTTGACCTGTTTGTCCTGCCCAAAGGTGACTTTTGCCAATTCTGCATGCCTGATGAATGACATTAGTTTTTCCAACCTCTCCTTGTCTCCCATAATAAAATGAGAAACAGGCTTATTGGAATCCAAAGGGAGATCCATAATAATAGAGAGCAGATTGTCTCTGGCTTTCTTTATCGCCATGTTTCTTGCTAGAGAACGAGCACGAGGGTCTTCGTCTCCTTCGGGATAATTGCTCTGCCCAATGGCCTCAATTACCCTGTTGGTCCAATCAATGGAACCATGCCTCAACTTCTGGACGAGATTTGCACCGCTACCCGTGACTGGCTGTAGACACATTATGAACCAGCAACCTATTATAAATGCGTATTTCTTGGATCTCGTTATCATTGTCTATTCACACAGAAATCTTTCCGCTCTTCTGAGCACAGCATCATATTCTTCCGGCCTCACCCAGATGAACTCGTCTTCTGCCTTGAACCATGTTATCTGCCTTTTGGCATATCGCCTAGTGTCCCTTTGTAGCTCTCGCAGCGCTGTCTCAAGATTACACTGATTTGACAAATATTTGACCATATGTCTGTATCCGATTGCCTGCATGGGCTTCAATTGCGCAGAATAACCTTCATCCAGAAGCCTCCTTGTCTCTTCAACCAGCCCTTGCTCGATCATTTTCTCGCTTCGCCTATTGATTCTCTCATACAGGGCCTCCCGATCAAGATACAAACAAAAGACTATATCATCAAATGGTTTCTCCCTGAAACCGTGGTTCTTTGCCAGCTCTGAGGGAGGTCTTTTTGTAAGCTCATATACTTCCAAAGCTCGCATCACCCTTATCCTGTCATTCGGATGAATCTTTCTCGCTGCTTCGGGATCCAGTTCTTGCAGCCTCTCATACATGTGCTCGGCCCCCAGAGTCTCATATTCCTCCCTGAGCCGGGCCCTCAAATCAGGATCTGCCTCCGGACACGAAAAAAGGCCCCCTCTCAGGGTCTTGATATACAGGCCAGTCCCGCCGACCACAACAGGGATCTTGCCCCTCTCCCATATGTCCTCTATGGCCGGCAACGCCATTGACCTGTACAGTGCAGCATTGAAGGGCTCGTCCGGGTATGCCACGTCCAGCATGTGATGCGGGACTGCGGCCCTTTCCTCCTTGGTCGGCTTGGCCGTCCCTATGTCCATCTCCCTGTACACTTGCATGGAGTCAGCATTTACTATTTCGCCGTCCAATTCTTTGGCCAGGGCGATGGCAAAAGATGTCTTTCCGGTTGCAGTGGGGCCTCCTATGATAATCACTTTGGGCTTGCGATCATTCAATGGTCACACTACCCTCTTGAAAATCTTTTCCAACTCGTAATATGTAATCTTCTTGCAAACAGGCCTTCCATGGGGGCAATTGGTGGGAAGGGCCGTGCTACTAAGCTGCTCCAAAAGGTTTTCCATTTCCTCCCTTGTCAATGGATCTCCTGCCCTGATCGCCCCGTGACAAGCAAAGAGACTTATTACGCGATCCAACAGTACTCCTTTGCCGCCTTTTCCTTCTTCAAGAATTGAAACAACTTCTCCCATTAACACATCCCAATCGGCTTCTTCAAGCAGTGATGGAATCGCCCGTAGCAGGATGGCCTGACCTCCAAAATCTTCAACCTCAATCCCCAATTCTGCCAACACTTCAGCTTTTTCCTCCAAGAGTCGCTTTTCCCTAAGGGTCAGTTCAATTGTCTTAGGCAACAAAAGGTTCTGAACCTCGATAGATGTGCTCTTAATGGACTTTATGAACCTATCATACAATACCCTTTCATGGGCCGCATGCTGGTCGACTATTACCAATCCCCCTTGCCCTTCACAAAGGATGTATGTCCCGTTTAGTTGGCCAATCACGCGTACCCTCTCGTCAAGGAGGGGCTTTTCTTTTGCTTCTTTCTCATGAGCCTCCAAGCCCATAGAAATAATATGAGGGGCCTCAGGGCTTGCGACTGTCTCATGCCAACTGAGCTGGGACGGCTCAGCAATCTGCTCTGTCCTTTCAATGTCCGCGCTCGTCGTGTACTTTTCAACCTTTGATACCAGTCCTGAGTCTACTATCTCCACAATTTTCCTAAAGAGTGAAGCCGGTTGCCTGAAACGGACCTCCTGCTTGGCAGGGTGCACATTGACATCAACAACAGAGGGCTTCACATCCAAGAAAACCACCGCCTGCGGATAAAGCCCTTTCATCAACCTCTGACCATAGCCCTCTATGATGGCCTTGTTTATCATCTTGTCCCGTATGTTTCTCTTGTTCACATATACATAAAGCCTGTCAGGCCTGGTTCGGGCAAATTGGGGAGAACAGAGGTATGCCGCAATCCTAATACCTTCCACAGCCCCACAGCTCTGTGCCATATTCTCTGCCACGTCTCTGCCAAGCACCATTGACAGACGAGGTACTAACCCTTTTGTACTTGCTAAATTCAGAGCTACTCTATCATCAGTTTCCAGTGAGAAATGGATATCTTCAAAGCCCAGTGCTATTCTTGTAAATGCGTCAATGACATTGTCGGCTTCTGCCCTAGCAGATCTCATAAACTTTTTCCTCGCAGGAACATTGTAAAACAGATTCCTCACCTCAACTGTCGTTCCTTCGGGCGCCCCAACCTCCTCAATTGACTGCACCTTCCCGCCTGCTACCCTGAGCCTGTAGCCAACCAAACCTCCTTTCCGCCTGGTGGTGATTGTCAATCTGGACACAGCGGCAATGCTTGCCAAGGCCTCGCCCCGAAACCCTAGGGTGCTTATATTATTAAGATCGTCCAAATCATGGATTTTGCTGGTGGCATGTCTTTCAATGCAGAGCAATAAATCGTCCCTGGACATGCCAATACCATCATCGCTCACCTTTACAAGGGATCTTCCACCACTTCTGATACTTACAGCTATGCGATGTGCCCCTGCGTCTATGCTGTTGTCAATCAACTCCCTTACTACGGAGCTCGGCCTATCGATAACTTCTCCGGCAGCGATTCGGACTGCAACTTTTTCTGAAAGGATTCGAATGCTGTTCATATGCGAAAAATCTCACCACTCCTGGGGCTAGGAAGGTAGGGTCGTTTGGATCTGAGAAAGCGCGCCAGGAGGCCCCTTCGCCTTGATTGCCTGAGCCTCATCCTTCCGTTGGGATCATACTTGAGGCATATTGAGTGAAAAGGGTCCCGGAGGAACTCCGTCACAAAAAGCGATGAAACCATTACCATCCTCAGGGAGTACTCCTTAAACCCGTCCCACCTGAGGGTGCTCCGATCAAAAAGGGCGGGGACCGTATCGTATAGATAGTCTGATATCTTTACTGACTGGGCATAGATCTTTTTTCTGGTCCTGAGGCCCTTTTTTCTGGAGGTAACAATTGACCGCAGCACATCGTCACAAGCCTGCTGATCAGTATTTAACACGTTCCTTGCTATCCTTGTATATATGGGGCCTACCACGTAATCCGCACGAACCTCCCAGTAAAGGTGCGCCCCTCCCCTCTTGTTGCGGAAAATATGGACAAGGTTCGGGATAAATATGTTGTGGGCTATTACGTCTGCTGCCAAATGCGCCAGGAATCCGTAGGCATAGGCCTTCTCCTTCTCTGTGTTGGCCTCTTTAAGCAGCGCAAACCCTCCTTCCCAGTGGTGCGCATGCCTCGTGCTCTTGAGACGCCCTTTCATCAGAAAAAAGTCCGCGGCCAGAGACCCATACAAATACTCCAAAGGATTGGACAGGATGATAGCTCCAATTGCTGAGAAAATATTGTTTGCACCTTCCAGCGAGCGGAGGGCTATGACAGTATGGACCCCCGGACCCCAGGCAAATGCCGAGTGGCAAATAAGTAAATCTATGACGCATGCAAGACCTGCCACAAAAGCTACAAGAATCACCTTGTTCTTCACGCCCATGCCTCTGTTCTTGATCAATGGTCTTTTCCTTCCTCTTTGACTTCCGAACTGATTTCAGACATCCCCGCACGCCATATCAATAGCATGGGGTGTTGCTGGATCCTGACACCTTGGGCCTGAGGCCCATCGCCCATTGGTTATCTACATGGTCTCTGCAATGGAGACCGTCCGATCGCCAAGCATATTGACATAGCTACCCAGCTCATTGTCATACCACCCGTAAATTACAGCCTGTGTAATGGCAATCCTAACCATGTTGGTAGCGCCCCGCGTATCAATGCTCCCGGCTTCCGTTGTGCAGACCTTGGCCAAATCTATCGCGACCTCGGCTGTGCGTGTATGGGTTTCGTGCGCCTCGATGATGGCAGCTGCACGAGGCAACCCGATAATATCGCTTGAGACGTTCTGCTCTTCGGTGTAATGGAGGTATCCCCTTGGATCATTCTCTGCCACGCTCCTGTAAATACCGTTGATCACGTCTCTCCTGATAGGCTCTCCCGTGGGCTCCTCCTGCAGGTTCACCACCAATATGACAAGGGATCCCGTTGTGTTGGGTATCCTGACTGACTCGGCTATAAAACCTATCCCTTTCATTTCAGGTATGACAAGGCCAAGGGTATCAGCAGCGCCGGTGGTGGTCAATATGATAT
>JALVSJ010000398.1 GCA_027024445.1 Desulfobacterales bacterium | reverse complement strand
ATTGGCTCAGTATCATAGTTTATAAGAGTAGGTTTTCTATCTGAGTTTACTTATGCAGGAAAACGGGACATTCCCTTCCTGTCTGACGCCAGGCAGGCGCTACGTTCGCTGTGCCCTCCGTGGCTCATCTCCCGCCATAATTCTGGCGGGCAAGCCCGCCTGACCATCGGGCAGGCACTGCGGACCAGGCACTCAGTTGTCAAACTGGCACACTGTCATTTCCCTGCCCGCCGTTGCGTTCAGGCGGGGAGGAGCCCTGGCGACGAGAAATCTTGAGATTTCTCCCTTCGGTCGAAATGACATGGAAGGAATCAAGCTTCAGCTAAGAACTGAGTGCCTGATGACGCCGCTCCGGGAACATCCCCTGCCTGGCGCCGCAGGCCTGCCTGACTGCACGCGGCAGGCAGGGCAGACAGGCGTTCCCCTGCGTATTGTTAAGAAAACGATCTTGGACCTGTATGATACCAAGTATTATGGAACAATTGGTGATGCAAAGCCTTCTGGCGTTTTCTTGACTATCGCCCATAATCGATCAAAAGTAAAGGGAGCAGGTACTACTCGATGAAGGCAATGATATTGGCGGCAGGGTTTGGTACCAGGCTTGAGCCCCTGACACACAAGCGGCCCAAGGCCCTTGTTCCGGTGGCAAATAGCCCGATGGTGGACCGAACCATAGCCTATCTCAAAGAACACGGGATAAAAGAGGTGGTGATTAATGCTCACCACCTTTCCGAACAATTCGTATCCCATTTCCGGCACCCTGCCTTATTTGGTATCCCAATTCATATTGCGGTTGAAAAAGATATATTGGGCACCGGAGGGGGAATAAAGAATGTTGAAGATTTCTGGAACGATGAGCCATTCGTCGTAATCAACGTTGATATTATCACTGACATTGATCTGAGAGCGGCACTGCGCGCACATACACAAAATCGCAATCTAGCCACGCTGGTCTTACATGACTACCCCCAGTTCAATCAGGTCAGGATAGACACAAGGGGCAACATCAAGGACTTTTATGAAAAAGCACAGCCAGGACTGCTCGCGTTTACCGGCATCCACATACTTTCAAAACCTGTTCTTGACTACATTCCCCGGGGCACCTTTTACAGTATAATAGATGCCTATCGCAGTATAATAGAAGACGGAGGAGCAGTGGGCTCTTATGTTCCTGCGGGCCATTATTGGACAGATATTGGGTCTATTGAAAGCTACATCCAGGCCAATAAGGAAATGGTAGGCGGGCGCAAGGTGTTGGCGGGCAAAGACTCGACCATTCACCCCAGCGCCACATTGGATGGATGGGTAGTCGTCGGCCCAGGGTCAAAGATCGGTGAAAATGCTTTTGTTCAAGATTCCATATTATGGGAGGGTGTGGAAATTGGCAGGGGCGCATCAGTTGTCAATTGTGTCATCACGGAAAAAGTGGCAGAGGGTAGTGCAATGGAAAATCAGGTTGTCTAGATGTTATTCATGCTGTCAGCCCAACCCAGTGCTTCCAGATACAGGCCCGGAACGCTCTCCTGGTCTATGCCAAGCTTTTGCGTAGATTCTTCAAAGGACTCCCAGTCACCCGATTCATAGCTCGTTGCTACTTTCAGGTAGTCTGCCAGCACGCCTTGGTTTGAAGTCAGGGCCTTTTTTATGGCCTCTGTCAGGGGCAGTTTCTCCATCAGGGTGTGCATTCTCTCGTCCATGATGGCGTCAATAAGGGAGAACAGGCCAAGGGTAAACAGCTCGGAGCCCTCGACTTCTCCCTTCCCGCATCTGCCCAGGAGTTCACACAACCTTGCCCTGATAATCGAGGTTCTGACCAATTCCTCGGGCTTATCAGAGGCTAGCTTCGCCATCACGATCAGGGAAATGAACTGCCTCATCCCTTGTTCTCCAAGGAGGACCACCGCCTGTTTGATGGAGGAAATCTCGTGCACCCTCTTGAAAAAAGGTGAGTTGATGTAGCGCATTAGCTTGTATGAAATCGAGACATCCCTTGATACGATCTTTTCCAATTCGTCAAACCTGAAATCAGGCCTGTTGGCCTCGGCCAATAACTGAACCAGATTGATCTTGGATGGAGAAACGTCTTTGCCTTCTACAATCTGAGGTTTACTGAAAAAATAACCCTGGAAGTACTCAAATCCCAATTCAAGCGCAAACTCAAACTCCTCATGGGTCTCTACCTTCTCTGCCAGGAATTTGAGACCAGGCCGTGATAGACCATGAACATACTCCTTTATTGTATTCGTATCAGTAGCCATAAAGTCTATCTTGATTACGTCGGCCAGGGATATCAACGTATCCCACTCGCTGGTATAGAAAAAATCGTCCAACGCCACGGGATAGCCCTGCTTTGCAATTTCTCTACATGCCTCAACCACCCCGTTGTGGGGCTTGACATCCTCAAGGATCTCTACAACCAGTATGTTTTTCGGAAAAAGGCTCGGGACCTTTTTCACCAATAGGTCTTCTGTGAAATTCACAAAGGCCTTTTTTCCGCCTGTCAACTGCTCGATACCAATATTAAAAAAGCTGTTGGACAGCAGTTTAGACGTGGCAGTGTCCCCATCAATAGGCGGGAATGCATTGGTTGTACCACCTCGAAACAAAAGTTCGTATCCAAAAATCTTCTTGGTTCTGTTGAAGATAGGCTGCCGCGCTACATATACTTCCACCTTTCCCTCCTCAGAAATCGCTCTTTGTGGGTGCGCAATTTATCATTCTTTGCTCGTCACATCTCGTGAGGGGCTCAAGATCTTCCCGTTTCTTGGTCCTCACTCAAGATTTCTCGCTAGGCCTGCCTTTTCGGCCGGGCTGGCTCGAAATGACACAGGCCCTCAGTCCCGGAGACCCAAAAGCGGGCGCTGCAGATCAAGCACTCAGTTGTGCGACACCAAGACTGTAATTTCTCTGCCCGTTGTTGGAGGCTGGTATTGGAAACCTAAATCAAGGAATCATGTACTAATAATCGGCAAAATTACGGTTGGCATTAGAGAGGGATTCAGTGGCGCGCAGAAGTAAAGAGAAAGGCGAGTTTTTCTCTCAAAAATTCAATGAGTTGCTGCATCAGTCTACTTCTTATTCTTACTCTCAAGTATAGATCCCCAGGCGGGCCCCCGTCTCGCCCTTCCTCGCCCAGGCCCTTGAGCCTGATCTTTTGTCCTGCCTTGATCCCGGGAGGAATGGAAACCACGAATTCCTTTTTGTCTGCCCTGTTCACATAGCGAAATTTTCCGCCCTCTGCAGCCAGGTCAGGGGGCAAGGTAATAATATCGTAAAGATCTCTTCCTTTTTCCGGAAAGGCTATCCCCCACTTCTTCCTCAGGATCCACTTGGCCATCTTTGCCATAAGACCCTGTCTACGGGCAATGGGCGAGGAACTGTCCCCAAAAAAAGGCGATGAGACAAAGACTCGACTGAATCCTCCGGGCCTCCTGAACTCAAAACCCCGGTAATGTGGGCCATATGTCTGTCTGAAGACTTCATCGAAACCGCTGAAGCCAAAGATGCGACTAATTTCGTCGAAGATCTGTTGAATATCAGACCCCCTGAATATATCTTCTTCGCTAAAGCGCGTTCGGAACCGGCTATAAGCCGGATGATATTTCAAGGCCAGTTTTCGGTATGCCTCCTTGATCTCCTTTTGGGAGGCATCCCTGCTGACGCCTAATATTTCATAATAATCCCTGGTTTGCATAAGATTCACCTTGATCCTAAAGGGCAAGTTATCATATCAATGTATTAAGGTACATATGATTTGTATCAGGCGGAAGGCATTTGGCATCAGGCCCGAGGGATATGAAA
>JALVSJ010000397.1 GCA_027024445.1 Desulfobacterales bacterium | reverse complement strand
CACAATGAGGTTCACCTGATAGGGTTGGAAGGGATCTGGCTGAGGCATGGCGGGCATCATACCCGGCATACCGGGTGGCTGTTGCTGGGTGCGGAAGATGTGGAGATTGTCGGCCATGTCTTCCAGCATTGCCTCGAGGTACTTTCTCACCTTATCTGATTTGTATTTCTTCAGCAGGGGGGCCATGATCTCCGAGGCATTTTTCATGAACATGACCCTGTCCATCTTTTCTATCTTTTCCTGGACCTCTTTTTGCAAATCTCTTAGCTCGAGAAAGATTTGATCAATTTGTTCCCTGAGCTTGGAATGCTTCTGCTTCATTGCCTCGAATTCTTCCTTTGGAAACCTGCCCTTTTCGACCAGGGCCTCGACCTGGTCAATGGTCATGGGTTGACCATCTACAAGGGGGACCACCTCTGGTCTCTTAATCGGTCCCATCTGAACATCAACCAGGGCAAAGCCTTCTTCCTTTACCTTTTTATCCAGTTCCTTGAAGAAGCTTTTACCCCTTTCTTCGTAAGTCTCCATTATTTCCTTTTTGACGTTGATATACTCCTGACTCTCAAAGAGCTGAGGAATTTGCTTCTTAAGGGTATCTACGAAGCTCTGGACGTCTTTCTTGAACTCCGCCCCCGTGCCACCTTTCAGGCGAAGGAGAATAGGGGCCTCGGGATTCTGGAAGTTATTTACATAACACAGGTCATCGGGGACCCCATCTTTCCTGGTTATTTTCTTTAGCAGGGTTTTCACTGTGGCCAGACGACCCGTTCCAGCTACCCCGGTGACAAAGACATTGTAATCTGGCTTGTCCATATGGATCGCAAACTGCAGTGCCTCAACACCTCTCTTTTGTCCTATTATTTCCTTTAGCGGATCCAATTCATCGGTTGTCTCAAAAGGAAGTGTCTTGGCGTCAAGCCTCCACCTGAGTTTTTCTATAGGAACCTCCGGGTACTTCCTCTTCCTGGGCATATCAACCTCCTGCGCTTTAATCTATTTCACACTTATCTTAATCGGGCCTTTGGTGGTTTTCGTGGCCTTAGGCATCACGATGCGAAATACTCCGTTGGCATATTCAGCAGTGACTCTTTCGGGAACGGTTCTTGATGGGAGTCTTATGCTCTTGGTGATGTTGCTAAATGATTTGTGGATCTTCTTGTGGAATAGCCCGATTTCTTGCGTTGTAGATCGCCTCTCACATTCTATATAGAGCATATCATTTTTTACCCAGATATTTACGTCTTCGGGCGAGGCACCTGGTAACTCTGCAATTACCACAAGCTGATCCCCTTCATCAATCATTTCAAAGTAAGGTCCCTTCATCTCGCCAGGAAGGTGGGCGCCTCCCGCAAAGCATACCCATAGACGCTCCAGAAGCTTATCCACATCACGCCTTAACCTATTCATTTCTCTGCTGGTCCAAAGTATTAACTCAGACATTTCGTTAGGCCCTCCCTTGCATATGACCCAAAGGGATAATGGTATGAGACCAGATATTTCTAAAATCACCGCCTATTGTAGAGATAGTTAATTACCAATGCAAGAATTAAGAGGAGCAGCAATGATGACATGACGTGAGCATCAGCCAGGGTGGCATTGTCCTTGCCAGGTGTTCATAAATGGACTATATTTCCACATGTATTTTCCAGTCGCATGGCAACTGCTCGATATGCCTTGTTTGCATTTTGGTGGACAAAGGGTTTTGGGTGAGGCGTGTTTACAAATTATATTAGAATCAGCTAAGGAGGGCCAACATGGAAAAGATAGAGATCATAGTGGCTAGGGAGATTCTTGATTCGAGAGGAAATCCCACTGTGGAGGTGGAGGTGGGACTGAGTGACGGGTCCTATGGTCGAGCGGCCGTGCCTTCAGGGGCCTCAACGGGTAAACATGAGGCGGTTGAGCTCCGGGACAAAAGGAAGAAAAGATATGGTGGAAAAGGCGTTGAGACGGCTGTGAGAAATGTGAATCAGGTCATAGCTCCCGCCCTCTTGGGCATGGAAGCACTGGATCAGAGGTTAGTGGACCAAACCCTCATAGACCTGGACGGGACAAAGAACAAGGGAAAGCTGGGAGCAAACGCCATACTGGGAGTCTCCCTTGCAGTTGCAAGGGCGGCAGCGGATTCAACAGGTATGCCCCTTTACCGGTATATCGGCGGAGCCAATGCCTGTGTGCTACCCATGCCAATGATGAATATCCTCAATGGGGGAGTCCATGCAGCAAATAACGTAGACCTTCAAGAGTTCATGATAATGCCCATTGGCGGTAAAACCTTCCGGGAAGCCCTCAGGATAGGAGCGGAGGTCTTTCATGCTCTAGCATCCGTGCTCAAAGAAAAGGGTTATTCAACTGCCGTGGGTGATGAGGGAGGCTTTGCTCCAAATCTGTCCTCCAACGAGGAGGCGGTCGAGATGATATTGGCCGGGATCAAGAGAGCAGGGTACAAGGCGGGCAAAGACGTGGTCCTAGCTTTAGATCCTGCGTCATCATCGTTTTACAAAAACGGGAAGTATGTGTTCTGGAAATCGGACCAATCGGTGAGGACAGGTGAGGAGATGATTGATTATTACAAGAGCTGGCTTGATCGTTACCCCATCGTATCAATTGAAGACGGACTGGCGGAAGAAGACTGGAAGAACTGGAAAAAGATGACAGAAGCTCTGGGCAGTAGGATTCAAATTGTGGGAGACGATTTGTTCGTAACAAATACGAAACGCATTGCACGAGGCATTAAAGAAGGCTCTGCCAACGCCGTGCTCATTAAGCTGAACCAGATAGGTACACTGACGGAGACCCTGGAGGCAATTGAACTTACCCACAGGGCAGGATGGAAAGCGGTTATTTCCCACCGCTCCGGTGAAACAGAAGATACCTTCATAGCGGATCTGGCTGTGGCCGCAGGGACAGGGCAAATTAAGACCGGTTCCTTGTGTCGTTCTGAAAGGATCTGTAAGTACAATCAGCTTTTGAGAATAGAAGAGGAATTAGGGGAGGCGGCAGTATTCGGATGGGAGCGCTGAACCGCCAAGGATATAAAGGCCTTGACATCTAAAAAAGATGGTTGCTAAGATTGCTTAAAGCTTCACCCGGATCCTAAGAATTTGCGTGGTTGTCGGGTGGGATTCGCTCTGAAGCAGCCTTTACCGCATGACCAGAGCGACCGCCTGATTGTATGAACCATGATACACCAAGAAAGGAGGTTGGCGGTTTGGCAGAGGGAGTAGTAAAATGGTTTAGTGCTGCGAAGGGCTATGGTTTCATCAAACAGGAAGATGGCCAGGACCTCTTTGTCCACTTTTCCTCCATCAACATGCCCGGGTATAAGACCTTAATGGAGGGTGACAGGGTTAGTTTTGAGGTGGAGGAAACTGACAGAGGGCCCCAGGCAAAGAACGTCACCAAGCTGTAGCTTTATAGCGTAGCGAATGGAGAGGCAACCCGGATGAGGGTTGCCTTTTTATTTGTGCATATGACTGAGCCCCAGGTCGCCCCACTCATACATGCAAATGGCCACGAGCACGAGCGCTGCTGTCTCAGCCCTGAGTATCCTTCCCCCCAGGCTCACTGGAATAAAGCCTGCCTGTGTTGCGCAGCTGATCTCTTCTTTAGAAAACCCTCCTTCAGGCCCAGTAATACCAATTACCCTTTTGCCTGGGGATTGCTGGCGAAGAATCGCTTTGAGGTCCTGGACCCTTTCCTGTTCCCACAGGATGATCTTCAGGGTGGAGGGATCGGCATGGGTTTGCAGGACTTCCTCGAACCCCGAGACGGGCAGAATCTCGGGTGGACGGTCTCTGTC
>JALVSJ010000396.1:1707-3814 GCA_027024445.1 Desulfobacterales bacterium | reverse complement strand
GGTTCACTAACAATTGGGACAACCCGCAGCTTTGCAAGGCATTTGATGCCGGGCCTGTTATCCCGGTTCCAGGAAAACTTCCCAGGTATCAGGGTTTATCTGAAAGAGGGAAGTTCTCAGGAGATCGCCGACGGGCTTCTTGAGTTTAAGTATGATCTCGGAATAATAGGGGAATTTCGCAGTAGAGGCAAACTGAAGATATTACCTTACAGTAAAGAAGAGTTCTGTCTGGTAGTGTCACCAAAGCACAGATTTGCCGCTAGAGAAACGGTATCAATTAAGGAACTCGCAGGAGAGCCAATCATCATAAGAGAGGAAGGGTCGGGGTCGAGAAAGGCAATATTGTCCTTGCTAAAAGAACATGGTATTGAGCCCTCTGTGTTGGTGGAGGCGGGGAGCGTTGAATTCATCAAGGAGTATGTTATCAAGGGCCGGGGAGTTTCGTTCCTTTACAGACCTGAGGTGGAACTCGAGACAAGAATGGAGCTCCTCAAACCGCTGGATATTGAAGAGGGTCCAATATTTGTTCAGACTTACGTGGTGTTTCCAAGGGACATGGAATTGTCTCTCGCGTCAAAAGCATTCCTGGATCTTGTTGACTTGAAGCCGTAATATAAGGTGGCCCGACACTCGGGTTCAGTGGTGTATGAAGCCATCATTATCCCATAGGACGGAGAGAATGGACTCAACGGGAGGGCAAAAGAAATGGCCCAAGGATTGGGGGGAGTTTATTAGGGGCCTATTTCAAGATGCCGAGCCTTATCTTTCGGTGAGAGGAGACGTGCTGCATGCCAAGATCTCCCATGGCTATGCATTAGCGTTGATGAGAGAGGAGGGTGGAGACCCCAGGATAATAGAGCCAGCAGTGATCCTGCACGACGTAGGCTGGTCCTGCCTGACTCCTGATGCCATAAAAGGGGCATACGGGGTAAAGGCTGGTGGCCATGAATCCCATACTCTGAACAGGATTCATGAGGCAGCAGGGGAGAGGATTGCAAGGGAGATCCTGAAAGGTTATTCATATGATTCAGATCTTATCAGTATCATTGCTTCCATAATCAGGACGCACGACTCAGGCAAGCAGGTCCGCTCTATGGAAGAGGCAATTGTAAAGGATGCTGACAAGCTATGGCGTTTCTCTGAGACAGGATTTTCCACCGAGTTCAAGAGACAGGAGATTACTGCGCTGGATCTTTATAGGCACCTGGAATCACATGTGAGAGAGTGGTTCTTTACAAACACTGCGCTGAGAATCGCTGAGGAGGAGCTCGGAAAGAGACGAGAAGAGTTTTTGCGTGAGTCATGAGAGAGGACCTTAAAAGGGCATTTCAATAACTTGATGAAGTCATTAATGGGGGAAGTCATGATTCAATTGGATGAACAGCAAAGGATGATACTGGATACAGTGAGAAGTATCGCGCAAAAGGAACTGAAGCCCAGGGCTGCCGAGATAGACGAGGAAGGCGAGTTCCCATGGTATGCAGTAAAGGTGTTTGCGGAAAATGGGATTCTTGCACCCCTTCTTCCAGAGCGCTACGGTGGTATAGGCATAGAATACCTGCTGTTTTCCATGATAATTGAGGAGATTGCAAAGGTATGTGCCAACTCTGCTCTGATTCTGATAGCACAAGCCGACGGCATGCTGCCTATACTGTATATGGGAAATGAGGAGCAGAAAGAGAGATTTCTTCCCCCTCTGGCTAAGGGTGCGTTGAGTGGCTTTGCAGGCACAGAGCCCGGCGCTGGATCCGATATACTCTCAATGAGAACGAGAGCCGTCAAGAAAGGCGACAAGTACGTGATAAACGGAAGAAAGTGCTTCATCACAAACGGTAAGATAGCGGACTTAATCAGTGTGTATGCCTATACGGATCCTGAAAAACGCGCAAAGGGCATGAGTGTTTTTGCTGTACAAAAAGGCATGCAAGGGCTCAGCTATGGAAAAGACGAGAATAAAATGGGTATGAGGGGATCGATCAATTCAGAGCTCATTTTCGAAGATCTGGAAATACCCGAGGAGAACCTGATAGGTAAGGAAGGCGACGGGTTCCCAAACATGATGACGGTGCTTGATAGCAGCAGGCTGATTGCCGCGCACCAGGCGGTG
>JALVSJ010000396.1:0-1697 GCA_027024445.1 Desulfobacterales bacterium | reverse complement strand
CAATTCATGATTGCAGATATGGTTGCAGCCACAGAGGCAGCCCGATTGCTCACCTATCAGGCTGCAAGGTACATTGACAGAGGGAAGCAGAGCGAGATCCCCAAGTTTTGTGCCATGGCCAAGTGTCTGGCATCTGACACGGCTATGCGGGTTACCACTGATGCTGTGCAAGTGATGGGTGGTTATGGGTACATGAAAGATTTTCCTGTTGAAAGAATGATGCGAGATGCAAAACTCATTCAGATCTACACGGGCACTAACCAGATTATGAGGGTTGTGGCTGGACGGAGCATACTGGCAGAGTGAGCTGGAAAGACGGAATAGTGGAATACTGGAATGTTGGAATAGTGAAATATTGGAACACTGGAATATTGGAATGATGGGTGAAAGAGCTAGGGGTGTCGTGGGATGGTGGGAGCGAGGGAAAAAGTTCGTGGAGGGATCAAGGAGTGAGCCTGCAGGACGAGTTGAAAAAGATTGAGTGGGAGAGGCTGATGATGGAATGGGAATCATTTGAGCCTGATGATTCCTTCAAGGAACTTGACCCAAGGCCTTTTGTGGAAGCGCTAATCCGTCCGCTGCCCTACTTTGCTGAGAAGTTTCTCAGGGCAAGAAATAACACTGATAGAGACATAACCGTCAGAGACCTCTATGCCTACTTACTGGACAAACGCTATTTTGAGCGACTCAATTTACTTCATTTTGCATTTCATATTTTTGATGAAGATAGCCCTTTACCAAAAGACGTAATAGACCGCACACCTTTACCCCATGAAGACGGCATACCCCATTTCAGTTACGTCCTAAACCCCGAGTTCAAAATAGAGTTTAGCGACTCCTCCATTTATAAATAGAGAGGGCATATACTCCTGCGCATAATCTCTCTGCGAGACGCACCTTTTAAGGGGCAAATTCTATGTTAAGAAAGATTTGCCATGGTATCTTTTAACTCCCTTGTCCTCACCCTCGATGCATAGTAGATCAGTCCAAGAACTGTTACCAGCCCGAATATCACCCAATGAACCCAGCTTTCGAAAGATACAAGAGAAAACAAGAAGGCGGCGACCGAGCCGAGCAATGCTATTGTGGGTGTCAAGGGGTAAAGTGGTACCACATAAGGGCGCTCCATATCTGGTTCCTTTTTACGCAAAATCATGAAGGATATTATAACTAAGATGTAAGCGATTAAGATGGCTGAGGAGGCTATTTGAAAAACCATAAAGAGCTGTTGGAAGATTGCCCCCAGTATTCCGAATAAGGTGATCAAGATTATTGCCCAGTAAGGAGTTCCATATTTTTTGCTGACTTTTGCCAGAGATTCTGGAAGAACACCCTCTCTGGCCATACCTAGCATCAGCCGCGATGCACCAATAACAAAGGCGTTCATAGTAGTAATGAGCCCCATAATGCCCGCAATCAAGATTATGATAGCACCGGTGTCGCCTAGGAAAAGTTTGGCGACTTCTATCAGCGGCACCTCAGCTTTGCTCTGGGCAATTTGTGCAGGTGGCATGTTGGCAGCGGCCGTAAAAAAGGCACCCACGTAAAAGAAACAAACGAAGATTATGGACAGAGGGATCATATAGACAACTTTACTAATGGGTGATTTGACCTCCTCGGCAGCCTGGGGAACAATGTCAAAACCCATAAATGCCAGCATGCCTATGGGTACCATCATAAGCATCCCGCCAACATGT
>JALVSJ010000395.1 GCA_027024445.1 Desulfobacterales bacterium | reverse complement strand
AAGCACAATGTCGCGGCCGTGAGCTACAACAAACCTATAAGCATCTAATCCACCCCAAAACAAATCTCGGTATTCTTTTGTTTTCGGGTCTTGCAGGGTAAGGTGCTCAACAAGCATGGCCTTTCTCACATCAGCAGGGTCAACGGAAAACCAGCCATAGTTGGGGAGAAAAAATTCTGCCCAGCAATGCTGCCACTTGGTAATTTCTTGCACGGGCTTCTTCCCGAGACGAATTCCAAAAGCCTCGCGAGCCGGAACTCCTGCAGCTCGCGCCAAAGCAACAAACACGGAGGAAATATCCGTACACTTTCCTCCCCTCGTTACAAGTAGCCTGCAAACGTCACCTTTGCCGCACCCAATGGTCTTTGGATCCCGGTACATATTCTCACATATCCAGTCGTAGATGGCCTTGGCCTTTTGGTAAACAGTCCTTTTTCCTTTGGTGATTTTGTCAGAAAGCTGCTTTACCGGCCCTGTTATTGGTCCAAGGGATGTGCCCTTCAGGTACATGGAATAGTCAGGAGCATTCCAACATGGCTCTGATCCAGGGATAGTCCCTCGACGAATCTCTTTTCGTGTAACGAAAAAGGAAAATTCCAGTTTTCTGGATTTGGCGTTTCTAGGCCACTCTGCGTATAGTATAGGAGTACTGTAGACCCTGTCCGTGTAAATTCCCATGCCTGAATAGTCGCCTCGAATGTGTATATTAGAGATGAGCTGATACTGATCAGAAATTGGATAAGGCAGCCATAGTTTGACCTCTTTGCCCGTTGGATAGGCAGAGAGGTCTACACTAAAAGTTACCAGTCCTGATCTTTCAAAACAAAACGCAGCAGATGCCGAAAAGCTTATCATGATCAGTAAGCCAAAGACCACAACACTCCACTTTCTCATTGTTCCCCTCCTGCTCAAGATTTGCCCGGTTCACATGATCATCATTAGAAATGATGATGATTCTTTGTGTCGATATCTTGCTATCCGGCCGACTCGGCAAAGAGGATAGTATAGGAAAAACTAATTTTGCAAACTGGAAATTACGATAGCAAAACTAGTACCTATCGGTCTGTTCAATAGATTGGGCTTTCCACCATTAAGAACATGGAGTAAGAAAACACTTCGCGATAACGGAGGGGATGCCCTAACGGTTCCAAGGAGTGGAAGGAATAAGATCTCTGTGACAGCAGTATCTATTATGTACGGCGGCGGCCGCTTGTTCGCCAGAAATAAGGGCACCGTGCACAGTGCCATAGTGAACAGGATGGGTGGCCTCTCCTGCAAAGTATATTCTGTGATCAATGGGGCGAAATAACTCTAATCTGTCCTCAAGGGTAGAGGCTCCATTTTCAAATGAATAGCTTCCCCGCGAGTAAGGATCAGATAGCCACCTGGTACCTTTCCATGCCACTATCTCAAAATTCTTTTTGGGGAACATGGACCTTAGTGATTCCTTGGCACGCCTCAAGAGTTCCTCTTCAGAAAAGGTAATATCAAAATAAGCGCCCTGTGATCCTGATATGAAACCAACAAGTATCTGTGCACCGAGCACCGAATGCATATTAGTCCACAAGAATATAGACGGATCTCGTTGTGAGAGATCAGGAAGAGAGCCGATCTTTTGCCAGGTGGATGGGCATAGAGGTGAGGACAAACGCAGTGCCACCTTATTCAGGACGGCATCACCACCATATCCTATGCGCTCCATAGCACGCTTTTTTGATGACGGAATCGGAGGCTCAAAGATTATATTACGGAGCACGCCCACAGGGAATGTTATTACCACTATGTCAGCAAGAAAATTTCCCCTCGTTGTTTCAACTATTATCTTCCTATCCGCCAGTTTATTTTTCTAACTTCACAATTTGTCGCCACATCTAGATCCTTGGCTGCGTCCTGTATCAATGCGCCATAACCGTAAAGAGGGATTGCATTGGCTGATAATAGGTTAGGTATTTCCAATTCTCCAATGGACAAAGCATCTGCGGGAGCGCCATTTATGCCCTCTTGAAGGGCCTCCATCCATGCAAGGAATCGTCTATCAATGAGCGGGAGGCGGGCGTTCCCGATCAGGGGCTGGAATAGATCCGAAATATGGGGTTTGGGCATATCTATTCTTGAGAGCACCATATATCGAATAGCAGCGTTTAGAATACCTCGCCAACTGCTAAGGGCCAGGGCGGGAAGGTGCTTAGGTTTGCCATTTTCTATAAAGCGTGTAATGCCCCTGGGGAATCTTTGAATGGGTATACCCAAATGCTTGCACCACTTGGTTAAAGGATTACCTCGTACACCATGTATCCATGAAGCTCCCAGGTCCACGGGCCGGCCCAGGTCTGTCACGGTCCAGATACGACCACCAAGTCGATCCCTTGCCTCCAGGACCCTGACTTCAAATCCTGTGTCATTAAGTATCCTTGCTGCCACGAGCCCGGCCATCCCTGCGCTCAGAACTAAGACTTTTGGCAGGTTCTTATCATTTGGCTCATGAGGCGGATGAAATCTCGAGAGATGTTGAGTTCTTTCTGATTGAGTTTTCATGGCTTGCTGACAATTGCCCTTGATGAGATGTGATCATCAATTGATAAGGTATCAGGTTAGCACTCAACTGTCACTGTTGGAGCAGGCAGTATTCATAACACCTGTCAGCGGCCATATTCCATTTTTACTTGTAGCTGTTCAATAATAGACAAATAATCATCTCTTTAGTGAATTTTGAGCAGATGCTCACAAAATGCCTTGACGCAAAACAACTAGCGTCTTATATTATGAGCGTAAGCTCAAAATGGAGAAATGATTATGCCAAGACCAAGGAAAATGAGGTTTGTTCAAGGGCCGCCCGTGGTTACAGGGTTCGTACCAAACCGGCTCCCCCCCTGGGGGCACGGGGAGATAGTGCTTCCGGTCGAAGGTTTTGAGGCCATTCGGCTGAGTGATTTTGAGGGACTGGACCATGAAACTGCTGCAGCGCGGATGAATGTTTCACGCCAGACCTTTGGCAGGATTCTGGCGGAGGCACGCAGGATCGTTGCTGAGGCCCTGGTAATGGGAAGAGTGCTGAGGATCGAAGGCGGTCATTTTGAGCTTCCACCCAGATGCCGCAGGAGAAGAGGTCGGGGCTGGGGACGAGGCTCTTTTTGAAAGGAGGTGAGCAGGATGCCACGTTTTGATGGAACTGGACCCATGGGAAATGGCCCAGGTACTGGAAGAGGATTGGGTTACTGCAATTCAAACCGTTCTGTGAACGACCCTGGTATACCTCAGGATGGACAGTTCCCTGGTTATGGCCCTGGAATGGGTATGCGAAGGGGCCCGGGACGAGGCCGGGGAATGGGCCGAGGGCGATTGATGGGCCGCTTTGGTAGAGGTAGGAGGAGGGGCTTTTGAGGCTCCATGAGACATACTACCTGGCAGGCTGTTGAAGACTAAAAAGCGAGGAAATCAGGCGGTATTTCAGCAGCCTGCTGAAAAAAGGAGGTGTTTAAAATGCCAGGATTCTACGGACCATGGTACCCGGGCTGGTTTGGCCGGGTTTTCGGAAGAGGCCGAGGCTTTGGCAGGGGCTGGGGTCGAGGCTTCGGAAAATGCTGGTTTGGATGGGGCGCAGGCTATGGCCGAGGCCGAGGCTGGGGCTGGAGAGCCTATGGTGCAGGCCCCTATGGGCCTTATGGCCTGAGCCCTTCTGAAGAGTCCGAAATGCTGAAGGCTGAGGCAGAGGAGATGAAACGCGCCCTGGATGAGATTACCAAACGCATTGAGGAGCTTGAAAGACAACAAGAAACGGAAAGTTGAGAGCGAATAACAAAGTCAAAAAATTGCAAGCTTTGCCGGTCTGGAAGGGCCGGCAGGGTAAATAAATTGACAAATCTATCCTTTCCTGCTAGACGAAAGTAGGTTCAGGTGTCCCACGCTTAGTGGGACCTAAGAGGGAACCCGGTGAGAGTCCGGGACCGGCCCGCGGCTGTAAGTGGGGACGAAAACCGCAACCTGGGGATTGGTGGATTGGTTAAGTAGTTGATTAGTTGATTGGTTAATCGGTTGACCAATGACCCCGGGTAAAGCCACTGTCAATGGAAGCTGTCAGCGGATAGCGGTCAGCGATCAGCTTTACCGAGGAGACGGATTGTTTTTTGCTGATAACTGAAGGTCCTGCACTAAACTCTTTGCGAGATCATTGGTACCTGCAAGGTCTTTCATCGAAAGGGAAGGCTAGGTCTGAGGCAGGTACTTCCTAAAAGTTTAGTGCAGGGGACGGGAAGGCGCGGTGATTAGGACGATCCACGAGTCAGAAGACCTGCCTGGACTGGTGGCATGAATCCTCGGGGGGCGGGATAGTGCCATAGGGATCTGGAAGGATAAAAACGGGAAATCCCCGGATCGATCTACGTATCGGTTCGGGGATTTTTTTAGGGAGGAGAGAAAATGCAAATCTACTGGAAAATGATCAATGAACTTCAGGAACTGGGTGAGATGCTGGTGATCCACGATCCTTCAGTGCTCCGAGAATACCACAGATGGTGCAATGACAATAATATCACCTATCATGGAACTTTTAGGAAAAGCGAATTCCTGAAATGCATTATTGGTCCGACCCTATCCGAGGGAACGTAGTAGTGAGACAGAATCGTAATAGGAGGTGAAGAATCGAGCTATCCACAAGAGGCCCCTATATTCCATGTAGGAAGGATTCGGCCGATGGGGCTTTGAACTGTCATCTCCACTGGTAGGAACCACCTGTATAGGTGGCGGAAGATACATCAATGTCAGAAGGGAGAGATGAGTTATGAAAAAGATTGCTGTCATTATCCTGAGTTGTATTATAACAACTGCATTTATCACCTGTTCATTTGCTATGGGAAGACAGACGGATAAGAAGGCCATTGTGCTCGCCAGCTTTGGAACCACTTATCCTTCAGCCCTCAGGGCGATCACCAACATCAGGGGCGAGGTGAAGAAGGCATTTCCAGGGGTGAAGGTAAGAGTTGCCTTTACCTCAAACATAATAAGGCGAATCTGGCACAAGAGGCGGGGAGATAAGGAATTTTTCCTGAAACACAGGAACATATCCAAATCGATGACTCATATTAAGGGCCCTCTGGCTACCATCGCTGATCTTCAGGATGAGGGTTACAGGACGATCATAGTCCAGCCTACCCACATCTATGCCGGTGAAGAATATGTGGATCTGTGCTCTTATGTCAGGGGACTCAATTCTATAGAAACTATCAAGAGAAAGTACATGCCTTTCAATAAGCTGGTGATCGGTCGGCCCGTGCTCGGAAAATGGGGGCCAACCCATGACTATCATGAAGACCTCGAGATAGCAGCCCAGGCGCTGGCTTCGGACGTTCAGTTTGCGAGAGAGAAAGGTGCTGCTCTTGTATACATGGGGCATGGCAATGAATTCTTCTCAACAGGGATCTACATAGAGTTTCAGCAGGTGATGAGAAAGATGTACCCTGAAGTACATACTTATGTGGGCACTGTAGAAGGGTTTCCTTCATTGGAAGATGTTGTGTTTGGTTTAACCCACGCTAGAGTGAAGGCAGTGGTGCTCAAGCCATTTATGATAGTTGCAGGTGATCATGCAAGGAATGACATGGCAGGTGATGATAAAGATTCGTGGAAAAACGTGATCTCGGCAAAAGGCATAAAGGTGTTTCCTGTTATCCATGGTCTCGGCGAAAAAGACGAAATAGCCAATATTATTGTGCAGCATATACGTGATGTTGCAAAAGACAATGGAATAGGCCTCTGATAACCCAATGAAAGATTCGCCCAAATCACTGCGCATCAATGGAGCCGCTTTGCAGGTTAGCCTTTTGGCAGCGGGTCTGCTGGGTGCAATAGTGGTTGCGACTTCCATGGGTTATATCAAGATTCCCGTGGGAGATATTCTCAGGGTTATTACGGGGGCTATATTCGGCCATGGAAACTGGGATAACACAGCCCATCGCATCGTACCCTATGTTGTGCTTGATGTGAGGTTGCCCAGGATCTTGACCAGTGTAGTGGTGGGCGCAGGTCTTGCCATTGCTGGGGTAATATTCCAGGGAATATTGCTCAATCCCCTGGCCGACCCTTACACGCTGGGGATATCTGCCGGGGCGGCGTTCGGCGCTTCCGTGGCGCTGCTCTTTAATTTTTCTGCCCTTGGGATCTACAGTGTGCCGATGTTTGCCTTCATCGGAGCCATCGCCACCCTGGGGGCAGTAATATATTTGTCCAGCCAGAGCGGGGGCGTGTCATCCAACAGTCTCATATTGTCCGGGATAATTGTAGCAGCAATTCTCTCAGCGGGCATAAGCTTTCTCAAATACATCGCAGATGAGCATGTCTCTGTGATCATCTTTTGGCTGATGGGAAGTTTCGCATCCAAGACCTGGTCAGATGTGCTCCTGACCCTTATTTTTGTCTCAGGTGGCGGGCTTATTTGCATGCTGTTTGCCGGCGACCTGAACATACTGTCGTTAGGGGATCGCTCCGCTGTCTCGCTGGGAGTGAGAGCAGGTCGTTTAAGGATCATGCTCCTTGTTACTGCCTCACTGATGACGGCGGTATGTGTCTCCGTATCCGGGATTATTGGGTTCGTTGGTCTTATTATTCCACACCTGCTGAGATCCATAACCGGAGCAGATAATCGCAGACTGATTCCCTGCTCTGCGCTTGCTGGTGCTATCCTGCTCCTTTCAGCAGATACGGTCACAAGGGCGATATTGCCCAATGAAGTCCCAATTGGGGTGCTCACGGCAGTAATTGGAGGTCCGGTTTTCTGCTACATCTTTAAAAAGAGATATCAGTTCAGGGCAGATGGCTGAAACCCATAAGACAATACTGCAGGCCAACGGCCTGGGATTTTCCTATGGCGGCAAGGCGGTAATTACTAATTTGTCGCTTAAGATAAAGGGGGGACTTTTTTATGGACTGGTGGGACCAAACGGATGCGGAAAAACGACTCTTCTTGATCTTCTATTAGGGGCCAGGAAGCCTCTTGAAGGGTCTGTTCTGATCAAGGGAAAGGAGCTGGACAAATATTCCCGGAGGTCCCTTGCGCGCGAAATCGCTCTTGTTCCCCAGGAGTTCAAAATAAATTTCTCCTTTACTGTGAGAGAAATAATCCTCATGGGGCGTCATCCGTACATAGGGAGGATATCCACACCCTCGAGGCAGGACCTGCGTGTGGTGGAAGAGGTGATGGACAGGGTGGAACTGGTGCCATTTGCTGATAGATACATAACCGAGTTGAGCGGCGGGGAGAAACAAAGGGTGATATTCGCCCGTGCGCTGGCGCAACAGACGCCAATCCTCCTGCTGGACGAAGCCACCTCCAACATGGACATATACTATACGTTGCTGTGCCTTGAGCACGTAAGAGACCAGGTCAGGAGGGAGGGGCTGACAGTGGTTGCGAGCTTTCATGATCTAAATCTTGCTTCAGCTTTCTGTGACGAGATCATCTTTATGAGACAGGGGCAGGTCCTGGCTCAGGGGCCGACGGATGAAGTTTTGACTGAAGACAATGTCAGGCACACGTTTGGTGTGGATTGCCACATATTCAAAGATCCCTTTGAAAGACGCACGCAGGTGATGTTCTTAAGGAGGCCAATGCCTTGTTAGGCGGATAAACGATATGGTCAGGAAAACACTTTACCATGTACTCATAATCATAGCGCTTGGCCTTGGAGGCGGGTTTTTCCCCGGCCCTGGAGATGCTCGTGGAGGTTTGCCTGTGGTGGTGGATGAGGGGGGCAGGCGAATTGTGGTCAAGCATCCATTTAAAAAGATAATCTCCCTGTATGGGGCACATACAGAGAATCTTTTTCAGTTGGGACTGAACAATGAGATAGTAGGGATAAGCAGGTCAGACAGGTTGCTTCCACAGGCCCGGGGCAAGGCGGTGTTCAGTTACCATGATGGCCCGGAGAGGTTCCTGGCCGCTGGACCGGATCTTGTTCTCATAAGGCCGATGATTGACAGGGGGTACAAGGACCTTGTGCGCAAGCTGGAAGAAATGGGCATTGTGGTGGTGTCCTTACAGCCCCGGACTGCCAGGGAAATGTACAGCTATTGGATGAAACTGGGCATCCTTACCGGAAGGGCGCGGGAAGCGGAAAAAATGATTCACGATTTCCGTGAGGTCTTAGTGAAGATATCGGGACCTGTCAAAATGATACCCAGGGAGAGGAGAAAAAGGGTTTATTTTGAATCCATCCACAGCAAGATGAAGACCTTTTCGCCCGAGTCCATAGCCATTTTCTGCCTGGAGTCAGCAGGGGGGATAAACGTGGCATCTGATGCCAGGGCCGTGAGGCACACGAATATTGCCTTCTATGGCAAGGAACGGATACTGGCCCATGCAGAGGAGATAGATGTTTATCTGGCCCAGCGGGGGCCAATGAATCATGTGACCAGGGAGATGATCTTACATGAACCGGGCTTCCAGGCAATTAAGGCAGTAAGACAAGGAAAGGTTTACATCATAGACGAAAAACTGGTATCAAGGCCGACCGTGCGTTTGCTTCAGGGGATTAAGCTCATCCGAGGCTACTTATATCCGCCAGGGTATTAGTTGATGGGGAAATAGCGGGAGGCCGGGCACAGGCGGTAAAGGCTGTAGGCCAGAGCGCAAAGAATTAATTGGATATCTGCGGAAGGATAATTTGCCATGAAGACAAGAGGTACCCTGTACGGAGTGGGAGTGGGACCGGGAGACCCGGAACTCGTATCACTAAAGGCGGTCAAGGTGCTAAACAGCGTATCGGTAATATATGCTGCCCATTCGACCAAGAACTCGTACTCTCTGGCAAAAGACATAGTGTCGGCACACGTGAATAAATCTATTCCAATACTCCGCCTTGATTTTCCCATGACACGGGATAAAGAAGAGCTTCAAAGGGCATGGCAGCAGGGTGCGGCCAGGATACTTGGTACATTAAACGAAGGTCAGGATGCTGCTTTTATTACGCTGGGAGACCCAATGGTATACAGTACCTTTGGATACGTGATGCAGACAATACAGAAAATGGAACCAGAGGTTGACATAAAGGTCATACCAGGGATCACCTCGTATCAGGCTGCGGCAGCCGCGTCTCGAACAATCCTTGCCGAGGCAGAGGGTTCATTTGCGGTAATATCAGGGGCCAAGGGAGCCAAGAAAATGAAAGAGATCATAGGGCAAACCGATAGCCTTGTAATGCTGAAAGTCTATAAGCACTACAAGGAAATATTTGATACCCTTGAGCAGTTGGATCTACGGCATACATCTGTCCTGGTAAGCAGATGTGGACTTGATGGACAGGAGATCAGGTTTCCTGCCAGATCACCAAATGGTGGTCGTCCCCCTTACCTATCGACCCTTATTATAAGGAAAAAGTGAGTGGCCGGTGAAGTCTGCCAAGTCCAGGTCTACGATGTTTCTCCTGGCCCTGTCACTGGCCAGCATTACCGCTGCCCTGCTCTATTGCAAACCTTGGTCCGGTAGCCTACATTGCCCCTGGGCCTTCTTCTGGCATAGACTTGGAAAGCCCCTGATCAGGCTATCCATTTTCATATCTATTGGACTCTTTGTGGCCCAATTGATTGAGGCCACTGGGTGGACGGATAAGCTGACGCTATTGGCCCGACCCCTGATGCGCTGGGGGAGGCTGACTCCTCAAATGGGGGCTGCCTTTACTGCCGCCTTTTTCTCAGGCGTAACCTCACTTTCCATGATTACAGCCTTTCATAAAGAAGGGGCAATGAGCGAAAAGGAGTTGAAACTTTCAGTTTTGCTGAATACCTTTCCTTCCTATTTCCTCCATCTGCCCACTACTTTTTTCATAATCCTGCCGCTTGTGGGAAAGGCAGGGCTTCTTTATCTAGTACTTACTTTCAGTGCGGCCTTGATAAGATTGCTTGTGGTGCTTGTTTATTGTCACTTCTCGCTTCCTGTCCCTCAAAAGGGTTACAGTTCCAGAGAGCATGCGAACAGACGTTGGTCTGAGATATTCAACGAAATAGGGGGGAAATTCGCTACCCGCCTGAGAAGAATCCTCTTAATCATATTGCCTGTTTACGTGATGATAGCGCTGGTGTCCAAGCTGGGGCTCTTCCTGTGGCTGAGGAAATTGACAGCCAATATCTTTACCACTAATTTTGTCCCCATAGAGGCCATGTCCATCGTAATATTTAGCATAGTGGCGGAGTTCACATCAGGCTATGCAGCAGCAGGGGCCATGCTGGACTCTGGGGCCCTTACGGTCTTTCAGACCGTACTGGCGCTATTGGCCGGAAATATAATTGCAACACCCATAAGGTCATTGAGGCACCAGATGCCCTACTATATGGGTATTTTTGATCCCAGGGTAGGGGTTAAATTGATGTTGCTCACTCAGGCATTTAGAGTAGGCAGCCTCGCTGTGGTGGCTGCTGTTTTCGTGCTAAGCCACGGATTGTTATAATCTTTTTTTAAGAGCTTGATCAGCGACAGACAAAATGTTTTGCCAGATAGTGCAGCAGATGGACCTGTTGAAGAGCACAAAGAGATGGATTTTATTACTAGTAGTTGTTGTATGCGCATTGCAAAGGCCTTGTGCGGGATCTCAGCGGTTTACCGATGCACTGGGCCGCCCCGTAGTCCTTGATGGGCCGCCAGCAAGGATCGTGTCCCTGGCCCCGAGCATCACGGAAATTCTATATTACCTCGGTCTGGGTGATAGGGTCGTGGGGGTCACCACTTTCAGCAACTATCCTGCGCAGGCCGCACTGAAGCCCAAGGTGGGCAGTTATGCCCACCTTAATGTGGAAAGGATCCTTGAGCTTTCTCCAGACCTGGTAATAGGGACCAAGGACGGTAATGACCCCAATGTGGTGGGGTTGCTCGAGCAGGCGGGTATCCAGGTATATATCGTAAATCCTAGACACGTGCAGGATGTTGCCCAAACCCTGCGCTCCATAGGATCTGTGTGTGGTATTTCGAAAAGAGGCACTGAGTTGGCCCAATTGCTGAGCCGAAGAGTTAGGAGGGTCCAGCAATTGGTCGCGGGGCTGCCAAAGCCAGTGGTGTTCTTACAGATAAATCTGAAGCCAATAATAAGCGTGGGGCGAGATGCCATACACAATGACGTGATTCGGCTGGCAGGGGGCATAAACATGATGCAGGATGCTCCAAATACCTATCCCACTGTTAGCCTTGAAGAAGTTCTGGCGCGCAAACCAGATGTGATCATAATCTCCTGTATGGAGAGGGGCGGGAGATTTGAAAAGGCAAAGGAGGCATGGATGCAGTGGAATAGTATACCGGC
>JALVSJ010000394.1 GCA_027024445.1 Desulfobacterales bacterium | reverse complement strand
CCTTGGGTCCATAACGCCAGCGTCACTAGTGGAACCTATGCCACCTTTAATCTTTAGGCTATAAGCGCTCTCATCCACTGTAACAGGATTACAAACTGCAAAGGCCACAAGCCGATCGAGAAGCTTCCTGGCCTGGCTTTTTGTGGTTGAGGGCAGGATGATCAAAAACCGTTCTTGTAAATACATACCCACTACGTCGGTGGCTCTGATGAGTCGCCTCATATCGCCCACCACCTTGCCGGCCAGTTGCATTGTAAGATCTTTACTCACGCGCTGTTGCTTAAGATGGCCATGGGTGTCCATTTCAAGCAATATTATTGAGAGGGGGTTTTCATACCTAATGGCCCTCTGAAATTCCCTCTTGAGAATTTCTTCCATAGCCCTGATGTTAAGCAGCCCTGTAACCTCATCTATAGCGCAAGACAGCTTGATTCTTTCATGTGCAACTACATTTGACAGACAAACGGAAACCTTTATTGCAAGCCTCTTCAAGAGTGTGCTGTCCATACCCGGCACATATCTGTGGGGTGATGTGTCACCAAGATTCAAGGTGCCCACCGGATCACCGTTAAGGGTGAGGGGCACGAGGGCCAATGAACGAACCAAGTATTTTTCATGGTTGGGAAAAAGTTTGTAAAAAGGGCTTAAGTCCTGGTTTGCCAGAATTGGTTCACCCGTATTTCCCACGAGGCCAAGCAGTGTTTTCCGCGGAACCACACTCACTCTCTGTTTTACGACATCTGATTCAAAAAGTTCTGGAACCAGAGGTGCAAGATCTCCTTCTTCAGTCAGTGTAATCCAGACGTATGGTATACTGAATTTATCGCGAATTTCGGTCAGCAGACGCTCGAAAAAGTCTCTAAAGTTCAAAACGGACAGTATGGTCACTTCAACCTCAAAGAACTTTTTTGCTACTTCTTCGTTGCGTTCCAGCCTTTCCAAAATAGCGTCAAAGTCATTCATAGGTCTGCCATCTCCTTTCTACTCACATGAATGCGACCGCATATTCCCATCTAAATCTCGTTAGGAGCCAGCTTCTCATCCTTTCTCTGCTCCTGCGCACCTACACCATCCTCCCCGTGAATAGGCAACCGGACAATGAACTTGGTGGTCCCCTTATTGGCCTCCACCTCTATCTTTCCCCCCAGTAATCTCATTATTCGATAGGTAATGTACAGACCCCTTCCTTCGCTTCCCTCTCCCTCAACCAGACGTCGTCGGTCTTGTTCAGGTATTCTTCCCGTGTTGGTTATTTCGGCACAAGCCCACTGACCATCCTTATAGGTGCTGATCGACAGTATACCGCCTCTCATTGGAATGGCCTTCGTAGCATTGTTCAAAAGGTTGTCAAAGACTCTCTCAAGGTGAATCGGAAAACAGCGCACCATTAAATTGTCTGTAAACGGACCTTCTCTCAAAACCACATTTTGCTTGAGTTGTTCTTTTATCGCCTCCTTATTTATCTCGAATCTCTTCAGCAATATCTCTGTCATGTCTACTATCTGTTCCTTGCCCACAGCATATATACTGAGGGCCAGTTCCTGCATTCTGCTGGTCTCTTCAAACAAAATGTCCACATAGCGCTTTATCTGCTCATGGTATTTCTCGTAATCTCCCTTTTCCAGTATCTTCTTCAACCTCCTCGCAAACCCTGCCGAGGCAATGGCAGGATTCTTAAAATCATGCAATATATCATCCAGCCTTTCCATGCGCTGTGCTTTCATTAGTTCCTGGCCCAGGAACAGGAACAATTCTATTTCGTCATCCCTGTAACGCTGCCTTTGTTCAATAGCATCGAAGGTCATGATGTGAGTGATCTCACCTTCGACATACAGGGGGATGTAAAGAATGGAATTTATATCGTGCTCTGCCGCGAACCTCTTCATATTATCAGAGATAAGACCACTCTTTTGTGGATCTACTACCAGTACATAAGAAGGCGTCACGACTTCGTATGACGAATCCCCACTATACTCCCTTAGACCTAATATGATCTCGAATGCAGGCTCGCTGCTGACCGTGAACTTTTTCCCTATTCCATGATATCCTGTTCCCTCAGGGTAACCGGCCTCTAGAGTTACATACTGATAGTCACCGGTTACTGAAAAAAGCGCACAGCTCTGGACATCTACAATGTCGGCCAGCTCCGGTATGACCTGGTCGAAAACTTCTTTCATCTTTATTCCGCCCCGACTACCAAGGCGCCGGAAAATATGACGTACTATGGCTTCTTTCTTTTCATTCAACCGGTGTAGAGAAATTATTTTTTTCCTTGCAATGACAAAACTCAATCTCTTTGCGAGCAGTTCAGCTATTCTTATTTCCAGGGGACTGAATTCGCGATCTGCCTCAGGAAAATAGATCTGAATCACTCCGCGGGTGTCCCTCTCCCTGGGAAAGAACCGAGGGATCTCCAAAGGTATGGCCATAAGTGAATGAATATTTCGTCGGTACACTACCTCCTTGTCTTCGTACCTCTTATCATCAAGGATGTCCGGGACCAGACACGGCTTTCCAGACTTGACCACTTCCCCTGCAATACTTCCATTTAGAGGTATATAGGTTTCACGGTGTTTTTCGTGGGAAGGGTAAGAACCGTAGGAAAGCATCTGCTCACTCTGGGGATCATATATGCGCACAGAGGCGGAGCTAGCTCCCAAAAACTCTACTATGTACCTTGTTGCCCGGGTGAGGATTTCTTGCTCTGGTAGGTCTGGGTCAATGTCCACTATCTCATCCACCTGCTTGGTGACCTGGTCAAGGAAGCCGGTAAGGAGATGAGTTTCAACCCATTCAGTTAGGGACTCCCAGAAATCCTCGTCTGCTGGAACATTCTGCGCCCATGGCTCTTTCCTTATGGCTTGAATTAATTTTCTAAGTTTTGTCCACATAAGAATAGAAGTTATGAGTGAGCTAAAGTTATGAGTGCCTAAAGTGAGCTAAAGTTACCAAAGAAGTCAGGAGCTTGCCCGCCTCCGGCGGTCAGGGGCAAGAAGGCGTTAGGAGGTAAGGACCGTTCCGCAATGCGGAACTTGAGGCGTGAGGCAATTTGCCTTTAGGGTCGAAGGCCAGTGCCTTACATCCTCACCCCGTGACACGGACAAGCCTCCAAGTTTCCCAGCCTTTGGGCAGACGAACCGGTCCTGTCTTCCTAGGACTTCATTAAGCTTTGAGATCTAAATTGTAGATAACCGACTGCTTGCTCTCTCATTAACAGAGCGTGAATTCAAAGTCAAGGCAAGCAGTTACACTTTCAAGCTACCAAGACTCGGCTCTATTTCAGTTTGACTAGTTCTTTCAGATGTAATAATGTTAACGAGTGCATTGCAAGCCTGAGTTTACTTTGTTCCTTTATGCCCTCTAAATTGTAACCTTTCCCCTTTTAACCTCAACTCCCGAGGAGGTAAGCATGATCCGGATGATTGCAAAGCTTCTCAAAGTTCTCAACACAGAATCAGAACCTGGCCAGGTTTCTCTGGCCTTTTGTTTTGCCATGGTCATCGGTTTCACACCACTATACAGTTTGCACAATGTTATTGTTATACTTCTTGTACTTCTTCTAAAGGTCAACCTTTCGGCATTTTTGTTAGGCTGGGCCTTTTTCTCTGGCCTGGCTTACTTACTAGATCCCTTGTTCCACCACATTGGACTTGGTCTGTTAACTGCTTCAAGCCTCGAAGGCCTGTGGACAGCCCTTTACAACATCACAATCTTCAGACTTGAGAACTTTAACAACACGATCGTGATGGGGAGCTTGTTTGTCTCTGTTGTCCTTTTCGTTCCCCTTTACGTACTTCTTAACCTGGGTATCAGAAAATACAGGGAGCACATACTAGCTTGGGTGCAAAAGACAAGGTTCATGCAGGCCTTTAAGGCTAGTAAGTTGTACAGCGCATATCAGACAGTCTCAGGATGGAGGGGATAGGTCATGAAAAAGTGGATCAGATGGCAGGGGCTAGGGGTATTCATCGGTATCATAGTCTTATTTTGCATATTTTGGTTCCTGTTCATTGATGGAATCATCAAAAGCATGATTGAGAAATACGGTAGCCAGGCCTTGGGGGCTAAGGTCGAACTTGCCAGTGCCGACTTATCCCTGTTTCCTGCGGGACTGGAGCTAAAAGGTCTCCGCGTAACAAATCCCGACGAACCCATGAAAAACGCGGTGGAAGTCGCACGTATCCACATGAATTTCGATACCCTGAATCTTTTCAGAAGAAAGGTGATTGTGGAGCAGATGGAAATGATGGGCATCAGGCTGAACACGCCCAGGAAGACCTCCGGGGCCCTACCGGCGGCAGCGGCCAAGCGACGAGCAAAGAAAACCGCTCGCAAGGCCGAGAAAAAGAAAAGCATTTGTGAAGGAGGCGGACTTCCCTCTCTTTCCATGCCCAACGTTAATGAAATCCTGAGCAAAGAGAAGCTCCCTTCCATCGAACTGGCCACATCTCTGAAGACTCAAATCCAGAAGGAAAAGGAAAAATGGCAGGAAAGACTAGCCTCGCTCCCTGATAAGAAGACCTTTGAAGCTTATAGAGCTCAGATCCAGAAACTGAAATCCAGGGGAGGAGGTATCGCGGGTTTGCTTTCCTCGGGTGGCAAGGCGCTCGAACTGAAGAAAAAGATAGAAGCAGACATTGATCGTATTAAGAAAGCAAGAAAGGAATTCCAAAAAGAGACTGCAAGATTGAAAAGAAAGATTGCGGAAGCCAAAAAGGCCCCTTTCAAGGACGCTTCCAGACTTGCCCAAAAATACGGCTTGTCGAAAGAAGGACTGGCAAACCTAAGCAGCCTGATTTTCGGAACCAAGATTTGTGGGTGGATGGAAAAAGCGGCTAATTGGTATCAGAAGATACGGCCTATATTAGCCAGAGCAAAGCAAAAGAAGGGCGGCAAGGTTGTAGTAAAACCCCTTAGGGGCAAAGGTGCTTATGTCAAATTCAACGAACGGCACCCTTTGCCCGATTTTCTAATAAAACAAGCAAGCGCTTCTGTAGTAACAGGATCAGGGGACATTTTAGGCGTGATCAAAAATATAACACCCGACCAGGATATATGGGGTAAGCCTCTCACTTTTTCCTTTAAAGGTGACAAGCTTAAACACGTCAAGCTCATTGAAACCACAGGAGTATTGAATCACGTGAGGGCTGAAGCACCAAGGGATGAATTAAAGTTCCTCGTAAAGGGATTTCAAGCAAAGGGGATTTCCCTGCTTGAAAAATCCAAGACACCCCTATTGCTTGAAAAGGCTTTGGCTGACTTGAACACCAAAGCCGTGCTTCAAGGAGAAGATATCAGAGCGGACATTGTAGCAGCTTTCCATTCGGCCAGCTTCTCTATCAAGGGATCGGAAGGAAAAAACTCTATTATGAGTGCTATCTTCTCGGCTCTAAAACAGGTGAGAGATTTTATAGTAAACGCCAAGGTGAGGGGCACCATTCAAGACTACAGCATCCAGCTCTCCTCGGACTTAGACGGCGTTTTGAAGAAATCGGTAGGGAAAATATTAGCCAAGCAAACTCAGCAACTGAAACAAAAGCTGACCCAGGCCATCATGGCCAAAGTTAACGGCCCCCTGTCACAGGCTGAAGGTGGTCTTTCTGGCCTTGGAGGGATAGACAAGGAACTGAGCAAAAGGCTCAATCTTGGTACCGGGCTCCTTCGCAATCTCGGAAAGCCAGGGGTTAAGAAGGGATTTAAACTGCCGTTTTCATAATTAGAGAAAAATAGGACACAGAAGCCAGGAGTCAGGCGTGAAATCAATTATTAGTATTGCGTAACAAGCGTCGAATCAGGCACTGTAGCTTTCCACAAATCCAACTGACCGCTTACCTCGTAGGGATGGGCAGCGGCGGGGACAAGGAGGGAAACACCCCTTGAAAGGGCCAATGGATCTTCTTGGTTTCCAGTTGATCGTATCTCCCCCTCCCCTTCCAGGCACAGGAATATTTCTATATTACCTCTTGCTGCAGAACGATAGTCCTTTTGGATATGCAGATGGGACAGACAGAATTCCTCTGCAGAAATATGGTAGATTTCCTCTTTTCCCTTACCAAGGCGTGGCTGTATAATTTGGGCCCTCTCTGTTCGAAACTCCGTTATTTTCAGAAGCTCGTCCACGTCAACATGCTTGGTAGTTAGTCCTCCGCGCAATACATTGTCCGAGTTGGCCATGATCTCAAGGGCTGTACCTCTGAGGTAGGCATGAAGCTCACCGGCAGGAAGGAAAATGGCCTCCCCGGGTTGGAGCACAAGGAGGTTGAGGAGAAGGGGGGAGAGGACTCCGATGTCACCTGGGTACCTGCAGCCCAGCTCGGCCATCCAGTAAAACTCCCGGCGTTCTTCAGCCCGTCCTTGAACCTTGCCCACTGCTGCTTCAACAAGCCGAGCCTTGCTCTCCCTGTCCATCTTCATTAAACGTGTGAAAAAGCTTTTCAGCCCTTCCTCGCCGGGTGCCGTCTCGAAATCTCTCATCAAGGCCTTCAATTCTTCCAGGCCTAACTCATGTGCCAGCGCCATCATTTCTTCAACCGGCCTGAAGCCCTTTAACGCCTCGAAACGGGTTAGGGGACACAGCATCTCTGGTTTGTGGTTCTTGTCGCGGTAATTGCGCTCTGGGGCGTCCAGAGGAATACCCAGCCTATTTTCCCTTTCAAAGCCCTCTTCGGCCTGCCGCTTCGAGGGATGTACCTGGATGGACAGTGGTTCAGCCGCAGCCAGCACCTTGAAAAGAAATGGGAGTTGAGCCCCGAATCTCCTCACCACCCCCTCACCCAGTATGGCTTCCGGTGCAGAGGTGATAAAGTCAATGAGCGAGACATCTCTCCCATCGATCAGGACCTGGGACGGGGCCTTGGGGTGTGCCCCCATCCAGAGCTCTGCCATGGGCTTTCCTTCTGGATTCGGGATGCCTAAGAGTTCTGGAATAGCCGTCTTTGAACCCCAGGGGTAGTATTGGATTGGATTATGAAGCTTGCAGATTTTGTAAGACATCCTGTCGTTATCGGTTCACTATTGACCGTTATTCGTTATAGGTTATTGGTTGTTGGAGATTCATTTCTTCCTTCTCCTGACTTCTGACTCCTCCCTGCTGCCCCGAAGGGGCACGCTGACCGCGGACGGCTGAGAGCTGACAGCTTCTCGACGGAGTCATGCAGTCCTGGATTCCCGCCTGCCTATAATTGTGCCATCCAGGTTTCACGCACCGCTTCCACGGCGCTCGAAATGACAGGCCGAGTTTTTCTTGACATTCATTCGATATTTGGATTTTGGCATTTGACAATCGGGATATTCCTCGGTCCCCCGTGAACACTTTCTGGCTTCTAACTCCTGCCTCCTAACTTCTAACTCCTTTCTCCTTGCTCCTGACCCGCCGGAGGCGGGCAAGCTCCTGACTTCTTTAGTAACTTTAGCTCACTCATAACTCATAACTTTAGATCACTTTCTCCAGATACTCCTCAATGGCTTCTGTCACCGCATGCTCATTGCCCCAGTAAAAATGATCTGATCCCTGAACTATCTTGAACTGGGCCTGCGGGTTCCAGTTTTCCACGAGTTTCTCTACAAGTGACGGGGGGGCTATGTCATCCCTGCTCCCCGTAATGACAAGACCTATCCTGGGGTCCACTCCGTCCATATCGAATTGCAGAAAAGCTGCAGGGGGTGAGACCATTACAATTCGCTTTACATCCTTGTAGTTTTCCAGTCCACAGGCAATCACCCATGCACCGAATGAATATCCAGCAAGGTCGATCTCTTCACATCCACTGCCCCTCAAAAATTCAATGGCCGCCAATATATCTTCTTGCTCACCTACCCCCTCACCATAAGAGCCCTGGCTCATTCCCACCCCCCTGAAATTAAAACGCAGCGTTGTATAACCTTTCCTATGATAAGCCCACCTTATAGCGTTTACTATATTATTGTACATATCCCCACCATACAAAGGGTGAGGATGTGTTATTATGGCTCCCTTACCCGATGACCCTTGACCAAGAAGACCCTCCAACCTGTACTCTCCACACATGAAGTACTGTCGTTCTTCTTGCATAGTGGCGCCCCTCCCTGAGAATTCTTCTTGTTGGTAGGTGTCCCAAGCGATGGTGAGCGGAAAGACCGGAGGAAATATAGGTTACTCCAATTTGGTTGTCAACTCATCGCATGCTATACTTGTTTCATTTTCTCGAAAAGCTCCCTCATGTCTTTCTTGAGGCCTTCCGGTACACTCGACAATTTGTCTTCGGACACCATCACGAATTCGGCCTCGCTCCTTGCCAAGAGGCTACCCTCGTCACTGAGCACTTCTCCCCTCGCGGTTATAACCTTACCGCTTTCGTTCAAGATCCGACCTCTGATCATCAGGGATTGCCCTATAAGGATGGGTCGGACGTATTTTACTTGCATTTTCCTTGTGACGAAAAAGGCCTTCTTGAAGTAAATAAGGGTCCACGACATCACCTCGTCCAGCAGCGTTGAGACAATCCCCCCGTGCGCCATGTTTTCCCACCCCTCGTATTGTTTCCCAAGGGTGATATCAGAGCATATGAAATTGTCCATCTTGTAAAAATCAAGATGCAGGCCTATGGGATTAGCTGTCCCGCAGGCAAAGCAGTGGTGCCCCTGGGGCTTGGGAAGAGGGATTTTTTCCCCCAATTTGAGGGTCTTATCTTTCATAGTTGATCCGTTGGACATATCTGGTTTCTCCCGTTGGAAGTTATGAGTGAACTGAAGTGACTAAAGTGATCTAGAGTTAAGGAAGGACTCAGGATAAAGGATAAAGGAGAAAGGAGAAAGGGAAAAAATCGCGCCACCGCGCCTTTTTCTTCCTAGCCTCCTAGCTTCCTACCCTTCCAGCCTTCTAGCCCGCCAGAGGCGGGTAAACTTCCTAGCTTCCCAGCCTTTCATCTCGCTCATCATCCCATTATTCCATCATTCCTTTCCTTCTACCCAATATTCCAATCTTCCAATCTTCCAATCTTCTGGGCCTCAAACCTAGAGTCTCACCCCCTTGCACGCCAGTGTATACCATGTCATCTCGTGATCCCACTCCCTTACAATCCTCAGGCCATATCTTTCCATCACCTTCTTTAGTTCCCGGCAAGGTGTTCTCATAAGTCCGGAAAATATATACCAGGGTCTTGTCCTGAACTCCGCCACTTTCAATAATTCAACAATAATATCATAGTCAAGGTTTGCCACCACAAGGTCAGTAGGAACTCCGACAAATTCTCCCGCACTACCTTTGGCCACACGGACCATTTCTTGAAGACCGTTGAGGAGAATATTCTTACGAGCAGTCCTGACACAAAGAGGATTAATGTCTATCGCCACAACCTCTTTTGCACCCATTAGAGCTGCCGCAATGGCGAGAATTCCCGTGCCGGTCCCTAGATCAAGTACACGGGAGATCCTTTCCTGCTCCATAATCCATCTAAGTGCCCTGAGGCAGTCCTGGGTCGTGGGATGCAGGCCGTTGCCGAACACGACTCCCGGGTCAAGAAGGATCTCCTGCATCGTGGTTGGCGGTGCCTCACCCTTTTGTTCGTGCCAGTAGGGTCTTATTAAGAATCCGGCAATCTCCGCGGTGTTCAGTGATGCCCCCTGCCATTGGTCATAGTCCAGTTCGAACTCCTCCAGCAAGTCCAGATCAGGCCTATTATCAAGCACTGCGGTGACCTCTTCTTTCGAGGGTTTGCTGAAAAAAAGGAATGAATTGTCTCCCTCGACCCAATTGCCAACAAAAAAGGGCCCAAGCGAGGGCTCCTCGAATGGCGGCAAAACCCCGTTTAGCATGTATACATAAAGTTTTTTATAAGGCGCCAACGTGTCACCTGAACTCATAGAGGTGTTCAAAGCCACTTTATCCGCACCAGCCCTGCTTCTTCCAGGGGCTTAAACTCCTTATCACCTGTAAGAAGTATGCTTTTCTTAACAATGGCCAAAGCGGCGGCAAACGAGTCAGCGTAGGAAATGGGAAATTTGGCTTTAAGTATCGCTGCCTGCATTAAGAGGGATTCTTCGATCTCACTTATCAGAATCACGGGAAATGCCTTGATTCGGGAATAGACGAGATCAGCCGTCTGAGCACCTTGCTCCCGATAGATTATGTAATATACCTCTCCCAGATGAAGGGCATGGAGAAAGAGTCTTTTCTGTCCCTTCCTGGCAAGCTCCAAGAGGTCTCTTATCTGATCTGCGAACTCCTCACCTTCCAGATACCCTATCAAAGCGTAGCTATCCAATACAAGACTAGCTTGATCTTCCACTCCCATGGGCCTCCCTTTTCTTATCCATCTCCTTCTCGCGCAAATACGCCCTTAGTATCCCGGTGCCGGACAACATGCCCTTTGCCGCCACTATTGGGTCTTCCTTTTCGGGGACAAGAAGGAGCCCTTCTTCCCTTTCTACCCAATTGATCTTCATATTAGATTCAATTCCATATTTCTCCCTTAATCTCTTGGGAATAACGATCTGCCCTTTTGAACTGACTTTAGATGTAGTGACTTCCATAATCACCCTCCTTGCATCAACTACTATAAGAAGCAAGTAAGACAATTGCAAGTTATTTGTCTTACCAGATCATACAAAAAAATCCCCTTCAGGATTTCGCTGAAGGGGATTTCTTAAATCATTCTCGGCGACGACCTACTCTCCCACGCGGCCCCCCGCGCAGTACCATCGGCGCTGAGGAGCTTAACTTCCGTGTTCGGGATGGGAACGGGTGTTTCCTCCTCGCTATAGCCACCGAGAGTATATACTCAAAATTAATGGCCACTGAAATACAGGATATGAGCCGAACTAGCACCTGAAAGTGTCAGTTGAAAAATTTATGACCAAGCCTCACGACCGATTAGTACCGGTTAGCTAAGTACGTCACCGCACTTACACACCCGGCCTATCAACCTCGTAGTCTCCGAGGGGTCTTCAGTCCGGCACTCAACTCTTTACTCGAATGCTGGGCTCATCCTGAACCTATCATACTAAGTCCATATTCTTAGCACGCCCGTATTCAAGCAAACAGTTGAGTGCCGGAAGGGATATCTAATCTTGAGGTTGGCTTCCCGCTTAGATGCCTTCAGCGGTTATCCATTCCGAACGTAGCTACCCAGCTATGCCGCTGGCGCGACAACTGGATCACCAGAGGTTCGTCCATCCCGGTCCTCTCGTACTAGAGTCAGATCCTCTCAAATATCCTACGCCCACGGAAGATAGGGACCGAACTGTCTCACGACGTTCTAAACCCAGCTCACGTACCGCTTTAATCGGCGAACAGCCGAACCCTTGGGACCTGCTCCAGCCCCAGGATGCGATGAGCCGACATCGAGGTGCCAA
>JALVSJ010000393.1 GCA_027024445.1 Desulfobacterales bacterium | reverse complement strand
TCCCTGCTCGGACCGCCACGAGAGTTCAACGAAGGCTCATTCGGTAGATGCAGTCTTCCAAGGACCTCCCGACGCTGCTTTTCTGCCTGCCGGGAGGCAGGGGGGAACATTCCATCGCCTTAAATCGATTCGGCTGGCCTTCGCGCATAATCTGGGTTTATGTCTATACTTATTTTTGGCTTGACACAATGGAGCGGGAAAGATATGGTCTGACAGGTAGACCATCGGACCAAGAGATCCCCTTTTTATGCACCTGAAGCCTGTCACAAAATCTCGCCTTTCAGAGGCAGCTATGCAACAAATCCAGGCACTAATAGCCAGACGAGGACTGTTGCCCGGTGATAAGCTACCCTCTGAACGTGAACTGGTCCAGCAACTTGAAATCAGCCGAAGCTCTGTGCGAGAAGCCCTCCGCATGCTTGAAATCATGGGTCTTGTCCAGGTCAAACCGGGAAGAGGCGCATTTGTTAAAGACCTCACCAGCGACCTCAGCATTCCCCTGTCCACCTGGCTTGCCAGTCACAAGGAAACCATCCGGAATTATTTTGAAGTCCGAATGATCCTGGAGCCCGCCTCCGCGGCTTTGGCAGCATTGCGCTCAACAGGGGATGACGTGCGTAAGATCAGAAAAAAATTGGATGACTTTCGTACTTGCCTGGACCAGGGCGATCTAGTGGGCATCATACAGGCTGATATTGGTTTCCATAACCTCATCGGTAACGCCACTAAGAACAAGACGTTGCAACTATTTACCAATATCATAACTCGCCTTTTGGTTGATAGCTGGAAGGCAAGCCTGCGCACAGAAGGACGTCCACGAGAAACGGTTAAAGAACACGATCAAATCTTACAAGCTATCATTAGAAAAGATCCGGCCGCTGCCCAGGAGTTAATGCAAAAACACCTGGAATATGGCCTTGAAAACTTGAGGAAACTGGGGCTGGAGAATAGTTATCCCATTTCATAGACCATGTAATCTACCTGGACTTTGAGGGTCAGTCCATCCTGACGTAAGAAGGGAGGTGAAATGTAGGAGCTTTCTTTGGGTCGAATCGGACACAACGGTCGCCCAGACCGCTGTGTAATAGAATCTCGATAATCCCGCAATTCAGAAAGGAGGAAAGTGGCCATGAAACAAGACAAAAGGAACCTTAGCCGAAGAGAATTTATCAAGACTGTAGGCACCGGACTTGCCGGTGCAGCCTTACTCGGAAGCCCCCTGGGCCCCCTTGCCAAGAATGCGGTTGCCGCTACTCCCCCGCCGCTCAAGCTGGAAAAAAACCCTGTTCTCAATTTGCTCCGATGGAGCGTTTTCGTGGGCAGTGATAAGACCCTCTGGGAGCAAAACTGTCGCAAATGGGAAAAGCTCACCGGCGGAAAGATAAATATCGAGTATATCTCGTGGGAAGACGTGAGGCCCAAAGCTGCTATGTCTGCTGCAGTGGGGGCAGGTCCTGACCTGGTCCTTGGATGGCATGACGACCCGCACCTTTATCCGGACAAGCTTCTTGACCTTTCCGACGTGGCCACTTACCTGGACAAGAAATACGGCGGTTGGGAAGACGTCTGCTATCGGTACGGAAAGAACAACGGTAGATGGGTGGCACTGCCATTTGGCGCTGCCGGACACCGGATCGTATACCGCAAGAGCTGGGTCAATGAGGCCGGTTACGAGAAGATACCTGTCAAGGTCGATGAATTTATTAAGTGCTGCAAGAAGCTCCACAGCAACGGCCACCCTGTCGGCTTCGCTTTAGGTCACGCCGTGGGCGATGGAAATGACTGGTGCTATGGCTGGCTGTGGGCATATGGTGCATCCACTGTTCATGAAGACGGCTCTCCTGCCATTAATAGTCCTGAAACCAGAAATGCCCTGGAAGGTATGAAGGAACTATATGGTGCTATGATCCCCGGGGTTGCCTCCTGGCTTGATCCTCATAACAACAAGGCTTACCTAGCCAATCAAATTTCAGTAACCAACAACGGCATAAGCATATGGTATGCTGCGAGCCACAAGCCTCAGTGGGCCGATATCGCCAAGGATACTTACCACGAAATCCTTCCTATCGGCCCGGCGGGAAGACCTACGGAGTTACATCTGTTCACCCAAGCATTTGTATTTAAATACACCCGTTTTCCTAATGCAGCGAAGCACTTCCTGATGTTCATGCTGGAGCAGGATCAGTGCGGGCCATGGATCAATGCCATGGATGGGTACGTAACTCCACCTCTGAAGGCTTATCGCAAATTACCGGTATGGACCTCTAACCCAAAGATAACCCCCTACAGGAGTTGTGTACAAAACATGCTCTGGAACGGGTACCCTGGTCCCATTGGCCCTGGCTCAGCCGCGGCCATGGCTCAGTACGCTGTTGTTGACATGTTCGCCAATTATTGTGCGGGCAAGATGTCAGCAAACAAGGCTATTGCCATTGCGGAAAAGACCATAGCAAGGGCATACAAATCCTAATCCGTTTACATCCATTGTGCGGAACGTATTGAATATGGCGAATTGTCACTAACAATACGTTCCGCACCAAACTTGAGAATTAACCCAAGGGTAACTTCGTGGAACCAACGGTGAGTTCAGCAGAAATATCCTATGGAGGGGGCCTTCGAGGGCGGCTGTCGCGCGCACTCGAAAACCCTACCTTCTTGGGTTTCTTATTTGTCGCGCCAGCCGAATTCCTATTACTTGTATTCCTGGCATATCCTTTTCTACTCGGCCTATGGCTTGGATTCACAGATACAATCTTGGGCGGGCGGGGCCACTTTGTAGGATTTGAAAACTACTCTTACCTGTTGAGTGATCCATCTTTTTGGCAGACCGTCTTCAATACTTTCCTTTACACCGTAGTGGCCGTATTTTTGAAGGCTGTGCTCGGGGTGGGGCTCGCCGTGGTCCTGAACAGGGACTTCAAGTCAAAGGGCTTAGTGCGGGCCATTGTCTTATTGCCGTGGATCATTCCCACAGCGCTGAGTGCAATTTGCTTCTGGTGGCTTTATGATGCCACCTTTAGCGGCATTTCCTGGGTGCTCGTAAAGATCGGAGTCATTAATCACTTTATCAACTTCTTGGGTGACCCATGGAACGCCCGCTGGTCTTTGATTGCGGCAAATGTGTGGCGCGGGGTGCCATTTTTCACCATAGGACTCCTGGCCGGGCTCCAGACCATAAGCCCCGACCTTTATGAGGCAGCCGAAATTGATGGTGCCGGGTCCTGGAAGAAATTCCGTAAGATCACCCTCCCGCTTCTCACTCCCTTGTTAACTGTAGTGACCGTATTTTCTACTATCTGGACCTTTGCCGATTTTCAATTGGTCTGGATCATTACCAAGGGAGGCCCTGCGGGCTCTACCCACATTTTCGGTACCCTTTCTTATGAGCGAGCCATGCAGGGGGGGCATTTCGGAGAGGGAGCAGCCATTTCGAATTTCATGCTTCCCATTTTGGTTGCATGTGTATTTGTTGCTTTCATTTTCTTGAGAAAAGAGGACTAACTGGTGGCCATAGAACGCTTCAGCTCAAAAGTACTAAGATTTTACTTACCCTTGTGTCTCTACTTGGTATTCCTCTTGTTCCCATTCTACTGGATGTTCATCACGACATTCAAGTCAAACCAAGAACTATACAACATGAAGCTCAACCCATTTTATATCCATTCCCCCACCCTTTCTCATGTAATCGAGCTTTTTACGCAAACCATCTTTTTGCGCTGGATGGCCAACACCTTTTTCGTGGCAATAACCGCTACGGCTATCTCTCTGGCGGCCAGCCTCTTGGCCGCCTATGCTATTCAGCGGCTGAGATTCAAGACATCCGGTCCCACAGGAGTAGCGATCTTCTTGAGTTATTTGATTCCTCAAACAATCCTTTTCATACCCCTGGCCCACGTGATCTTCAAATTGAAGTTGTGGGACTCCCTCTGGTCCCTTGTCCTGACTTATCCGACCTTCCTGATCCCCTTCTGTACCTGGCTCCTCATGGGATACTTCAAGTCCATCCCGAAGGAAATGGAGGAATGCGCCATGATAGACGGGGCCAGCCGCATCAGGATCTTTCGTAAGATAATATTGCCCCTTTGCCTGCCCGGAGTGCTTTCGGCAGGGATATTCTGTTTCACCCTTTCCTGGAATGAATACCTGTATGCCCTCTCATTCATCTCCAGCACTGCAAAGAAGACGGTGCCAATCGGGCTTGTCACAGAGCTCGTACGTGGAGATGTTTACCATTGGGGATCATTGATGGCCGGGGCTCTTTGTGCCTCTGTGCCCGTCGCCCTCGTTTATTCCCTCTTCGTAGAGCATTACGTAGCGGGCATGACCGGTGCCTTAAAGGAGTAGATCAAATATGGCAGAAGTACGGCTGGAAAACGTCTGTAAACGGTTCGATGATGTAGTTGCGGTAGACAATTTTAATCTATCAATTCGCGACAAGGAGTTCGTTGTACTTGTGGGGCCCAGCGGCTGTGGAAAAACCACTACCCTTCGCATGATCGCCGGCCTTGAGTCCATTACCAGCGGCAACATCTTCATAGGCGATCGTCTCATAAATAACCTCCCCGCAAAAGACCGCAACATAGCAATGGTATTTCAGAATTACGCACTATACCCTCACATGACCGTCTTCGATAACATGGCATTTTCTTTGGTCATGCGTAAGCGACCTAAAGATGAAATCAAGGCACGCGTAGAAGAGGCCGCAGACATCCTCGGTATCCGGCACCTGCTATCCCGAAAGCCCAAGCAACTATCCGGAGGACAGCGCCAAAGGGTGGCATTGGGGAGAGCCATAGTGCGCCGACCCGAGGTGTTCCTCTTTGATGAGCCACTGTCCAACCTGGATGCAAAACTGAGGGTTCAGACCCGTGTGGAACTCAAGAAACTTCACGAGCGCCTGGCCACCACCGCCGTCTACGTGACTCACGACCAGGTTGAGGCCATGACCATGGGTGATAGAATTGTCGTGATGCGCGATGGCCTTATCCAACAGGTGGGCACCCCTATGGAGCTATACTACCACCCCTCCAATAAGTTCGTAGCCGGTTTCATCGGGAGTCCGGCAATGAATTTTTTTAACGCCACTTTGAAATCCGGTGGAGATGAGATCTTTCTTGAAACAGAGGACTTTCGGCTCCGTCTCCCAGACCAAAAGGCAGCGGCCCTCAATCAATATGAAGGTAGAGAGGTCATAGTTGGTATTCGGCCTGAAGACCTTCGCCCGGCAGCGCAAGCCGCAGATGGTCGAACTATTCCGGCAGTGGTAGAATTCGTGGAACCTGTTGGAAGCGAGACATACGTAGATGTAAAGACCAAGGCATTCGGCCTGGTTGCAGCAGTGGGACGGGGTACGACAATCCAAGCGCACCAGAACATCCACCTGGAACCTTTGATGGACAGTATCCATTTGTTCGATCCCACCACGGAAGAGGCTATCTCGTAGGCTACCAGTTCCCGAATGTCTCTCGGCCATATATACAGTCAACATCTTAAGTCTTCTTAAGAGGGCAAACTATGCGAAGACGCAGTATTAACGTATTGCAGAGGCCCCAATGGTCCATGCATCGGGCCCTGTACAAGTCCATGGGATACAGTGACGAGGATCTCTCCAGACCCATGATAGCAGTGGTCAATTCCTGGAATCGGCTGGTTCCCGGTCACGCCCACCTGGACCAGGTCTGTGAATTTGTAAGCCAGGGGATCATACAGGCCGGTGGCACCCCCGTGGAATTCGGTGTCATCGCTGCGTGTGATGGTATCGCCCAGGGCCACGATGGCATGCACTATATCCTTCCCACCAGGGACCTTATCGCCAATGACATTGAGATGATGATCGAGGCCCATCGCCTTGACGCAATGGTACTGGTAGGCTCATGTGACAAAATCGTACCCGGCATGCTTATGGCTGCCGCCCGCCTTGACATCCCTGCCATTATGGTCGTGGGAGGTCCGATGGAAGGTGGCTGCACATTCGACGAAAGGCCCTCGGACACCACTTCCATCACCGAGGCCCTGGGCATGCTCAAGGCAGGTAAGATAGACGAGGCTACCTATTTGCAGTTGGAGGACTGCGCCACCCCCACCTGCGGCTCCTGTGCGTTCCTGGGAACTGCTAACACCATGTGCTGCGTGGCAGAGGCCATGGGCATGTGTCTGCCGGGAAGTGCCACTATTCCTGCAACATGGGCCCAGAGGTTACGATCAGCACAGGAGGCAGGAAGAGCGATTGTTCATCTGCTTGAAAGAGGCATTACGGCCAGGCAAATCATCAACTGGAAAGGCATTGAAAATGCCATTCGCATTAATGCTGCTATCGGGGGGTCAACCAATGTCGCCCTTCACATCCCTGCCATCGGTTATGAAGCTGATTTTGAGGTAAGCATGGATCTCTTTGAGAGGCTCTGCCGCGATACCCCTTACCTTGCCAAGATATTTCCGGCCGGCCCTGCAAATGTACCTGATTTTCACAAAGCCGGCGGAGTCCCTGCGGTAATGAATCAGCTTCTGCCCTTGCTACATGCCGACGCACTTACGGTAACGGGAAAGGCCGTAGAAGAAACAGTATCTGGAGCAAAGATACTGGATTCCCAGATTATACGGCCGCTAGACGATCCCTGGAGCCGTGGCGGAGGCCTGGCCGTCCTGCGTGGAAACCTTGCACCGCGGTCAGCCATAACTAAGCCTGCGGCCATTGATCCCGGCATCCAGCGTTTCAGTGGGCCTGCACGCTGTTTTGACTCGGAAGACGAAGCCAACCACGCCATACTTGGGGGCCAAATCAAGGAAGGCGAGGTCATTGTGATCCGTTACGAGGGACCAAAAGGGGGCCCGGGAATGCGGGAGATGTATACGGCGATGAAGTTGCTCTACGGACGGGGACTGGCCCTCAAGACGGCCCTTGTGACCGATGGACGGTTCTCAGGCACCAACAACGGCTGTTTTGTGGGTCATGTCTCACCTGAAGCAGCAGAAGGCGGCCCTATTGCTGTTGTGAAAGACGGAGACATTATCACCATAGATATTGCCGAGCGGAAACTCGAGCTTCATGTCCCGGAGGCCGAGATAAAGGAGCGCCTGAGCAACTGGCACCGCCCCGCCCCAAGGGTCCAGAAGGGCTATTTGGCACTTTATGCCCGGTTGGCTGCCTCCGCGGACATGGGAGCGGTTTTGAGGTATGAGCACAGCGGTGGCACAAATACCTTGAGCACTACAGCAGATTCCCCATGATTGCTCTGGCAGTAGTGGCAGATGATCTGACAGGCGCGGCAGACACCGGGGTACAGTTCTGCGCCAATTTCTCAGAGGTAGTCCTTGTCCCGTTTCGTCATATGGAAAAGGTCATTGCACGAATGAAAGGCGAAGAACTGCAACAGGCTCTGGCAGTACATACCGACACCAGGCCTCTTGGACCCCATGATGCTCGCCAGAGGACAGAAACGGTGGCAAGGGTCCTTCAACCTGCCAGGCCAGGCCTTATCTACAAGAAAGTGGATTCATGCCTGAGAGGCAATATAGGTGCCGAAACCCAGGCCCTTATGGAACAGTTTGGTTTTAATGGCAGCGCAATTGCCCCTGCCTATCCTGCCATGGGCCGTACCACGTACAATGACATTCACCTGATACGTGGGATCCCCGTCGGCCAGACCGAGATTTCTGCTGACCCTGTTTCGCCTGTCCATGAATCGCATCTGTCCCGTATCATAGCCAGCCAGAGCGGCCTGCCTGTGCACAGGATCAGCATTGAGTGGTTGGAACAGGATAATGAGTTATTGGTGGACAGGATTGATGGAATCCTTGGCAGGGGCATGGCACACCTTGTCTTTGACGCAACGGAAGACCGCCACCTTGCCGCCGTAGCAGGACTGGTACTCAATAAACGGCTCTGCCTTTTACCGGTAGGCTCAGCCGGCCTTGCCAGAGCAATCTCTGCGCGCCTGCCCAGGTCCTCCACCCAGCAGACTAAACCAGCCAGCGCAGTAGTCCCTCACTGCGGTCATCACCTGGTGGTCTGTGGCAGTACCTCGGAGATTGCAAGAGAACAGGCTGAAGCCCTTGTCCGGATTGCGGGCTATCAGCACCTTGAAGTAAGCCCTGAAGCCGTGTGCTACGATAGGAAGAATCACGACCACCGTGTCTCTCTGGCACGGGAGGGTGCCCGTTTGCTGGCCAGGAGCCATCTCGTTGTGTCCGTGGCCCTGACCCATTCTACCACCTCCACCAGAACTTCCACAGCTACCAGCCCACAGGAGATAGCCAGGGGCCTGGGCCTTCTTGTGGACATGCTCATGAGGCGAACCCGGCCCGGGAGCCTCTTTGTAACAGGCGGGGATACTGCCGCTGCGCTGCTTCAGGCAGTCGGCGCCGCAGGGTTACGCCTGCGGGAGGAAGTTCTGCCTGGTGTGGTGGCAGGAAGCATTCTGGGAGGAGATTTTGAGGGGCTCACCGTGGTGACAAAGGCAGGGGCATTCGGGGACAAGAACACCCTGGTCACCCTGCACGACAAGTGGTATGGAGAAAAGACTATTGACAATGGAAAAGAGGATCATGATGGGAAGTGATACGAGACCTATTTTAGGCATATCTGTTGGTGACCCCGGTGGTATAGGCCCTGAAATCACGGTAAAGGCACTGGCAAACGAGAGCATATATGCTGTGGCCAGGCCGCTGGCAGTGGCCGATGCCCGGGTTATCGAGGATGCCGTACGGTTCACACATAGCCAACTTCGCATTAACGCAATAGAGTCTGTGGAGACTGCTCGTTTCCAGTCCGGCACCATTGACGTACTGGACCTCAAGAATATGCCCCTTGGCCAACTGAAGTACAAGCAGGTATCTGCCGCGCAGGGCCGGGCCTCTTTCGAGTATGTTGCCAAGGTCATTGAGCTTGCTCTCCAGGGTAAGATTGACGCCACGGTCACAGGACCCATCAATAAGGCGGCCATCCATGCAGCAGGCCTTAATTTCGCGGGACACACGGAGATCTATGCCCACATGACAGGTACGCGCGACTACGCCATGATGCTTGCCCATGGTGATTTTCGCGTTGTTCACGTCTCCACCCACGTGAGCCTGCGGCAGGCCTGCGATCTCGTCAAGAAAGACAGAATCATAAGGGTAATCGAGCTTACTGCCGATGCCCTTCGCAGACTTGGCATAGAGGCCCCCCGCATTGCCGTAGCCGCCCTCAACCCCCATTGTGGCGAGGGAGGTCTGTTCGGCCACGAGGACGATCAGGAGATCAGACCTGCAGTTGAGGCCATGGCGGCCCGGGGGCTTTCAGTGGAAGGTCCGATACCGGCTGATACCGTATTTTCCAAGATGAAAGGGGGGCTCTATGATGCCGTGGTTGTGATGTACCACGACCAGGGTCATATTGCTGTCAAGCTGGTGGGATTTCAATTTGACCCTGACACCGGGCAATGGAAAGCCATGTCAGGGGTAAACGTCACTCTTGGGCTTCCCATTATCAGGACCTCCGTGGACCACGGCACAGCCTTTGGCAAAGCAGGTGAGGGCAGGGCCAATCCCCAATCCATGATCGAGGCCATCATGCTCGCCGCACGCCTCGCCAGGGGTTCTGCAGCAAGATGAAGGCTGTTCCCGTCTACCTAAGCCTCCCCCTTCTCTTTGCACTCATATACAGCATTGCGGTCCTGGCCCTGAAACGGGCCATGGAAGAGGGAGCCGATCGGTGGCAGGTGGTGATATCCTCAATCCTTACCACCACCGTAATGCTCTCTCCACTCCTATTTGTTGTAAAGGCCCCCGGTCCCACTGTCCACATTTTTGAGCCCCTTGTAGCAGGCACTGCCTTTTTCCTTGGAATGGCATTGAACGTGTTAGCCCTCAATGTGGGCGATGTTTCGGTGGCTACACCGCTCATGGGCGCCAAGGTCTTGTTTGTTGCATTCTTTACCATATTGATCATCAGCAAGCCCGTCTCTCCTCTCCTGTGGTTTGCCGCAATACTGGCGACCATGGCGCTGGCACTGTTGAGGGAGCCAGGGCAACGAAAAACAGGCCGTTTTTGGCCTACAGTGGGCTTTGCGCTGGGATCGGCAGCCAGCTTTGCAATGTGCGATATTTCCTTTCAACGATGGGCACGCCCCTGGGGCATGGAGCTTTTTCTTTCATGTGTATTCGGGGTTGCCAGCGTGCTTGCACTTGTATCAATGCCCTTTGCCTGGCGGGGCAAGGCCCCTCTTTCTTCCGCCGCCCGTAAATGGTTGGCGGCAGGATGTATCCTGTTTGGCCTGCAAACCATGGGCATGTTGATCTCCATTGGTAGCTTCCATCACCCAAACGCGGCCACTGCGATCAACATTGTGTTCAGTTCCCGGGGGATATGGTCCGTGGTGCTGGTATGGGCCGTCGGGCAGTGGTTCGGAAATATTGAACGCACCCGGGGAACGGCGGTTATGGTAAGACGCCTTGTTGGATCCATGCTGCTCACGGCAGCTATTGCGCTCACCCTGACCCAGGGCTAAGCCCCCTACCAACCCACTACAAATTGGAGATAAGATTGCCGCGCTCATCAAATGCCATGGCAAACGGCTCACCCACTATGGAGATTGAATCCATCTGCTCCACTTCTGGCAGCAAGGATGTGGATATATTCATGTTCTCTAAATGGAGAGTATCGGAGATATGCACCACGCGCGCATCAGAAGGTCTCACATCTCCAATGGTCTTTAAAGCCGCTTCTATGGCCTCTTGATCAGTATCAAGAAACGGCGGGATACGCACAATTTCAGGGGCATTGGAGGTAATGCAGTTCATGTACGTGGCTCTGCGGTCAATTTTGTCCACCAATCGCTTGGTGGTAAAGTCCGCATTACCCAGACCCACGGCATTGCCTTCGCTTTCTGCCGTCAGGTCCCTCACAAAGATACGCATGATCCGGGGGCGATCCGACGGCCTGTGGTAGGGAACCGTGCTCCGGCCTATAACATTCTGGTCCATCCCCGTACCGCTGATGTCTTTGCCCATTTTATCCACTACCAGTAAGTCAATCTCGTCCACCGGGAGCCTGGGGAACAGATCCTTGGCCCGAACTAACAGTTCCCGTTCCATCTGCTCAATTCCCTCGGCCGGAGCAGCCCTGATGATCTGGGTCTCTTCGCGCTGATTTTCCACGAGCGCCAGGCCAAAGGCCACTGCGCACCTGTCCATAACCACGCGGGCCACATCCAGTAATACGCGGTAATGGCCTAGGCGAACGATAGCCTTGTGATAGCGCTCCGCCCCTTTTTGTTTACCCAGGCCGATTGCAAGCATCTTGATCAAACCGCTCTCGATCTCAGCCTCGAAATCCGTGTGGGGTTTAACCCTGTTTCTCACCACTATGTCGTCTGC
>JALVSJ010000392.1 GCA_027024445.1 Desulfobacterales bacterium | reverse complement strand
CGTTTATCTCGTGAAGGTCAACATCTTCCACTTTGAGCCCATCTTTGGCCAGCACCCTGGGTATGGAGTAAATTGGAGCAACGAGCACATATTTCATATCAATTCCTGCTGATCCCTGGGCACCTACCCTCACGAGGGGCTTGACTCCCAGGGACTCTGCCTTTTCTCTGGCCATAAGCACAACCGCCGCAGCCCCGTCACTTATTTTCGAGGCATTTCCAGCCGTGACCCTGCCGTCTTTCTTGAACGCGGGGCGAAGTCGGGCCAGCGCCTCAGCGCTGGTTCTCGGTTTTCTCAAGGGTATTTCGTCTGTGTCAAAAACCACAGGCTCACCCTTTCTCTGGGGAACTGCTACAGGTACAATTTCTTCCCTGAACTTACCTTGTTCAATGGCCATCCATGCCTTCTCATAGGACCTGAGAGCGAATTTGTCCATATCTTCCCGGCTCACCCCATATTTATCGGCGACCAATTCCGCACTCATGCCCATATGGAAGTCATTTACATGATCCCACAGACCGTCATGAACCATAGCATCGATCACCACTGAATTATTCATCCTGTAACCTGTGCGGGCCTTTTCCAGCATATATGGGCATAGGTTCATATTCTCCTGGCCCCCGGCCACCACCACATCCGCATCACCACACTTTATTGCCTGGGCCCCTAACATAATCGCCTTAAGGCCTGATCCACACACCTTGTTTACGGTAATCGCCCCTACATCCCAGGGAAGACCTGCGCGGATCATAGATTGTCTGGCAGGATTCTGCCCCAGCCCGTGGGGCAACACGCACCCCATAATCACTTCGTCCACATCTTCGTTGCTGATACTGGCCCTTAATATTGCCTCGCTGATTACCAGTGCCCCTAAATCTGTGGCCGAAACAGTACTCAAGGTTCCACCAAAATCTCCAATGGGTGTTCTGCACGCGCTAATAATCACTACATCTCTCATTTCTTCACCTTTTCCCTTAAATTATCTTGTAAAAAATCCACACTCTGTTTGACCGAAATCCGCCCCTCAATAACAGGTAGGGGAGTGGAGTGTAACACAAGCCACGGGCCTTTGGCTCTGGGCTTTAGGCAAAAACATTTTTGTCCTCTTCCTCATGCCTAACGCCTGATACCTTCATCTAAAGTGGTCAAGATGCCCTGCCAAAATCTCTGCGTCTGTCGCAGCTTAGGTCCGTTGATATATAAATGGAGGCCTGTCTCCAAGTCAAGTATAAACGGTTTTATAGTTTTTCTTGACAACGGGTCTCAGTGCCTTATAAAGAAATGCCCATTTTCAGTAACAAAAACTAATTTGAGCCAGAATTAGTGGCGCGGAGGACTTGAAGTTATGAATCCTATAGCAAAACAATTAAATGAGACTATCCGAGACAGCAATGCCCACATATACCAGATGCTATCTCAAGTTGGCAAATCACTCTTTTTCCCAAAAGGTATCCTTTCCCAGAGCGCCGAAGCAAAGCAGAAAGCCCACCGTTTTAATGCTACCATTGGTATGGCTACAGAAAAGGGGCGGACCATGCATCTCAGCTCCGTAATGAACATCATTAGTGGTCTTGAGCCGGAGCAGGCTCTTACCTATGCGCCCTCTTTTGGAATCCCAGCTCTGAGGCAGGCTTGGCAGGAGTCCCTATTCAAGAAAAGCCCTTCACTGGAGGGTAAACAAATAAGCCTCCCAATAGTAACCAACGGTGTTACACACGGCTTAAGCGTAGTTGCTGACATGTGGATAGACCCGGAGGATATCATAGTTCTTCCTGATAAAATGTGGGGCAACTATAATCTTATCTTCGGCGTTAGAAAAGGCGCCCAAATTGTCAACTATCCCTTATTTAATGCTGAGGGAAACTTCAATGCGGAAGGGTTCAAGCATGTGCTTGAATCAGAAGCTGAGGAAAACGGCAAGATCACCACTATTCTAAATTTTCCTAACAATCCCACAGGTTATACTATAACGCCAGAGGAGGGCCAAGCCATAGCCGACATCTTAGGGGAGATCGCTTCCAAAGGAATAAATGTGCTTGCCATAACAGATGAAGCATATTTCGGACTGTTTTATGAGGACAATGTGCTGAAGGAATCATTGTTTGCTCGATTGGTGGGGCTGGACCCCAGGCTGGTAGTAATCAAACTGGATGGCGCTACAAAAGAAGATTACGTTTGGGGATTGCGCGTAGGCTTTATTACATATGGGTGCTGGTCAGAAGGCCCGATTACTGATGTTTACGAAGCACTTGAGAAAAAGACAGCAGGTGCGGTGCGAGGATCTATATCCAATGCATCCCATCTCAGTCAGGAGATCATCTTGAAGGCAATGAAAGATCCAAGCTACGCCCGAGAAAAAAAGGAAAAATACGAGACCCTTATGCAAAGGGCAAAAGAGATAAAACGCGTGCTCTCAGACCCAAGATATTCAGATGCCTGGGACGCCTATCCGTTTAATTCAGGTTACTTTATGTGTCTCAAGCTGAAAACTGTTGACGCTGAACGCCTCCGGGTCCACTTACTCGACAAATATGGTGTTGGGCTCATATCCATTGGTAAAACGGACCTCAGGGTCGCATTTTCTTGTATAGAAAAGGGGGACATCAGAGAACTTTTTGATACCATCTATAGAGGTGTTAAGGATCTGGAAGGTTAATAGTCAAAAAGCTGACGTTCCAATATTACCACCTAATGGAGCCAAAGGTAGCTTGTATCTCCGCAAGGCTGATTTCCTAGCCAGATGCCGTACTTTAGCCATTCGATATACCCATGGTGGTCCCCTTCCGCAATGCTCCTGCCCATGGCATACTTCTTGAATCATGCTTTTGTCAACAAAGACTTGTCTTGGGAGGAGGCTCATTATGGATAATACTGCAGGTGCTTATGAAACGGCTGAACAGCCCTTTGCAGATCTAGCAGGGAAATACCTCACCTTCACGCTCGCAGGAGAAGAATACGGGATTGGAATCCTGAAGGTAAAAGAAATTATCGGGCTCATGCCGATCACTCCGGTGCCAAAGGCACCTCACTTTGTGAAGGGAGTAATAAACCTCCGAGGAAAGGTCATTCCTATTATGGACTTGCGTTTAAAGTTCGGCATGGAACCCTTAGAGTACGACGAGCGTACATGCATAATAGTCGTGGAAGTCAGTACTTCGGAGGCTTCCGTCACCATGGGTCTGGTGGTTGACTCAGTTTCAGAGGTTTTGAACATCAAGGCAGAGGATATTCAGGAAACGCCATCGTTTGGAGCCCAGATAGACACCGAATATATATTGGGGATGGCAAAAATGGATGGAAAGGTCAAGATCCTCCTGGATATCGATAAGGTTCTCTCCATAGATGAACTTAAAGATATGGAGAGTGCTGCCTAGCCCTCCTCACCCCTATGAGCCACCCTCCATGTCGTAGAGAAAAAACTGCCCCGTCTTTGGCGCAGCAGGCTTGGCAGCATATTCTTTGGGCTCGGTACCTTCTCTGAAGGCCTGGAAAACCGTCTTCTTTGAGTAAGGACTTGCTAGAAGACCTGTCTTTGCATCAATCTTAGCAAACACTACTCCAGTTGGTACCGGAAAATCCTCTGTGGGCATGTCCTTCAATACCTCTCTCATGAAGTACAACCAAATCGGGCTGGCCGCCCTTGACCCCGTCTCTCCTTTTCCCATTGGAGTCCTGTCATCATAGCCCACCCAGACACCTGTAACGAGCTGGGGCGTATAACCCATAAACCACGCATCCCGCAAGTCATTGGTGGTACCCGTTTTGCCAGCTACTGGCCTGTGAAGCGCTTTCACCCTCCAGCCCGTTCCCTCCTGGACTACTGCTTTAAGCAGGTCAGTCATCACATATGCCGTCTGAGGTGAGATCACTTGATCCGCCTGGGGTTGATTCTCTTCAATTACCTGCCCGTTTCTATCCAAAACCCTTTCCACAAAAATTGGTTGAGGTAAAAAACCGAGGCTTGCAAACACACAATAGGCCCGGGTCAATTCCAGAAGTGAGACCCCTGAGGAACCCAAAGCCAAGGAGAGGTCTTCGTTCAAAGGAGAAGTTATACCGAGTTGTCTGGCGTAAGATATCACATAATCTATTCCTATTTTCCGCAGGATTTTCACTGTTATGACATTCCTAGACTTGGCAAGAGCAGTCCTGAGAATTGTGGGACCGAAAAACTTTCCCTTATAATTTCTAGGCTTCCACACCCTTTCATCCTTTCCGTTGTCTGATATAAAGGGCGCATCCACAATCACATCTGCCGGACTCATCCCCTTGTCCAGCGCGGCAGCATAGATTACAGGTTTGAAAGCAGACCCAGGCTGACGTCTCGCCTGGACCGCCCTATTGAACTGGCTGACAAAGAAGTCCCTGCCACCCACCATAGATCTAACCCTGCCTGTATGAGGCTCCATGCAAATTAGAGCTCCCTGTACCTGGGGTTCTTGCTCAAGAGAAACAATCCACGAACACGGTCCCTTCGCCTTTTTCTTTATCCTAACTAAAACCACATCTCCTGGCGAAAGAACCTCGGAAATCTTTTTTACCTGAACTTTGTAATATGGAACATTGGGATCAGGTTTTCTGGCCCATTTCATCTCAGCCAAGGGCAATACAACCTTAGCCCCATACACCCACAGCTCGGCCCGCTGTCCGGTATCGTCAACTTTCTCAACCAGGGCCTCTACTATACTCCCTATTTCAGCTTTAAACGTCTCCTTAGAGCCAAGCATCTGTTCTTTGTACGATGTGATACCTTCTTCTTTTATATGCTTCAAAGGCCCGCGATAGCCTTCCCTTTTGTCCAGTTCTGCAAGGCCTCTTCGTAAGGCCTCCTGTGCAGCCTTCTGCATTTCAAGGTTCACCGTTGTGTAAACCTGAAGACCGCCCCGGTACAGCCGCTCTTTGCCATATTTTTTCACCAGATACTGGCGGACATACTCTGTAAAATACGGGGCCCTCCGGAAGTAGTCCTCCTCTTTGCCAATTATCTTGAGGGGCTCGCGGTACGCCTCAACTTCCTCTTCCTTTGTTATGTAGCCCTCTTCTCTCATCCTCTCCAGCACATATCGCTGCCTCGCCTTTGCCCTTGCAAAATGCTTTACAGGTGAGTATCTTGCTGGCGCCTGCGGCAGCCCCGCCAGTAGTGCAGCCTCGGCAAGGTCCAATTCCTTGGCAGATTTCCCAAAATAGGTCCTGGCAGCCGCCTCGACCCCATACGCCCCATGGCCAAGATAGATCTGGTTCAGATACAGGAATAGAATACGATCCTTGGAGAAGTTCTTCTCTATTTGTATAGAAAGCAGGGCTTCGCGTGCCTTTCTCTTATATGTTCGCTTCGTGTTTTTCAGGAGCAAAGACCTAGTCACCTGCTGTGTTATGGTGCTCCCTCCCTGTTCAATTTTTCCCGCTGTAATATTCTTGATAAGCGCTCTCAGTATACCAACGATATCTATCCCTCTATGCTCAAAAAACCGAGAATCCTCTGCCGCCACAAAGGCGTGAATTACGTGCTTAGGGACCTCTTCCAAAGGGATCACAATTCTTTTTTCTTCCCAAAAGCGGCCAATTATTTGCCCATCACTGCTATAGACTACAGAGATGGTAGGAGGGTCATAGTCTTTCAGGGTACCAATATAAGGTAGATTGCTGGACCACAAATACCACAGGGCAGCTCCACTGAGGGAAAGTACTATCCCAATAATGATCAAGAACACAATCAACCACTTAAAAGGCTTCTTCACCTGATGCCTCCCAACCCTGCTTTGAGAATCTGCATGGATTCTTTTTCATCCCCGCACATTCTATTAGCTTATCCTTCCTGTCCTCCGAAATCAAGCCACCCAACTTCATTACCCCCCGAACTGGTCTGTCACTCCGACTCACATTACGTCATCTTGACTTCGCTGATTGCTAGGTAAGCTCCAAGATAAATCTTAAGATTCCGGATCTCGCCTCCTACCAGACGTCGATTTCGGCAAAATCCCTCTGAAATATGAAAAGAATTGCCAACAATAGGAAAAGTAGTACCCAACAGTTGTGAAAAAAAATACCATTTTGCTGTAAACAGATCTGCGCTTTCTTTTCTAACACACTGAAATCCCTACATGCTTTTTCTTATCGCCTTTGGTACTAATCTTGCCATACAATATATGTCCAAATGGCGAAGAGCGCAGGGGCATAGAGGATGGCAAGAGAGACAATACGATATGGCAAAGGCAGAGTTGCCGCGGTATTTTTTATAGTAGTTTTGACCCTGTTGGACTCTTTTTTTACCATTTATCTTGTACAAAATGGGGCACGAGAGCTTAATCCCGTATTATCATATTACCTGAATCACAGCCACATGGCCTTTTTCACGGTTAAATATTTCCTAACTACCGCAACAATTTTTATAATTCTCGCCAGTGAGACAGTTTTCGGCCCCAAGCTCAAATTACCCGCCAACCTCCTTTTCGGCTTTTATATGGGACTCTTGACCTTAGTTGTCTACTGGGAGGCCTACCTTGCCTTTCTATGAAAGCCGCTAATGAGCTCTACACCAAAAGCCTTCTGTCCAGACACCTGTATTGGATTGCCTCTGCCACGTGTGCAGGCTTTATTTCTTGACTTCGCTCCAGGTCTGCAATGGTTCTCGAGATCTTCAGGATCCGTGAATGGGCTCTGGCGCTTAATCCGAATTTGTCCATGGCCTTTTCCAGCAACTCCTCAGAATTTGAATCAATCTTGCAGAACTCTCTGATCTGCCTAGTTGTCATCCGCGCATTGGTATGTATTGGTGTACCCTTAAACCTTTCATTTTGGATATCTCTTGCAGTAATAACCTTGGCCAGCATCTCGGCTGAACTTGCTCCCTTGTTGTCTCCCACCAACTCTTTGTAAGCGACTGCCGTGACCTCTATATGTATGTCAATTCGATCCATTAAAGGTCCAGAGATCTTTGACCTGTATCGCTGTATCTGTAATAGGGAGCACCTGCATTCCCTTTTCGAATCCCCCAGGAAGCCACATGGGCAAGGGTTCATAGCAGCGATAAGCATAAAGTTTGCCGGATAGGTCACGCGGGAGTTTGCCCTTGAAATAGTAACCTGTCCATCTTCCATAGGCTGCCTCAAGACCTCAAGTACATTTTTGCGAAATTCTGGAAGCTCATCCAGGAAAAGGACGCCGTTATTCGCAAGGCTTACTTCACCAGGTTTTGGGTTCTGACCACCCCCTATAAGCCCAGCATCAGATATGGTATGATGGGGGGAACGGAAAGGTCTCTGGGTAATAAGCCCGTGACCTTCAGGCATGAGTCCCATAACACTGTAAACTTTGGAGGTCTCCAAGGCCTCTTCAAATGTTAGTTCTGGCAAAATCGTATAGAGCCTCTTTGCCAGCATGGTTTTACCTGAACCCGGAGGCCCCACCATTATCAGATTATGTCCACCTGCAGCTGCGATCTGTAAAGCCCTTTTTGCATTCTCTTGCCCCCTCACATCCAAAAAGTCTTCCGAGCTTGTGTGTTTTTGAAATAGCTCTTCAATATCCACCGAATATGCGTCTATATCGAGCCTGCCATGCAGCGCCTCCACCACCTCTGAAAGAAAACTCACGGGATAGATCTCTATATCACCAACTACGGCTGCTTCGGCCGCGTTTTCCCTGGGAAGAAAAATTCCTCGTAGGCCTAATTCCTTTGCCGCTATGGAGGTGGGCAACACCCCCTTCACAGGTCTGAGCATACCATCCAGAGCCAATTCTCCTATAAACAGATGGTCTTGATAGGATGCCCTTTCGATGACACCAGTAGCCGCAAGAATCCCAAGGGCCATGGGTAGATCAAAAGCTGAGCCCTCTTTTCTCACATCAGCGGGGGCAAGGTTCACTGTAATGCGATCGGAGGGAAACTCATAGCCAGAATTTTTGATGGCAGCTTTCACCCTTTCTTTACTCTCACGAACCGCCCCCTCGGGCAGGCCTACTGTTGAGAAAGTGGGCAGCCCTTGAGATATATCAACTTCCACTTCTACAAGGTATGCATCAATTCCGATAACTGCCCCGCTTAAGATTTTGGCAAGCATTGCACGACCTCTGCAACCTAATTGAAATCCCTCTGCCCGCTGTGTCGCTCAGGGTTACGAAGGTCAAAAACGCTTTACATCTAGCACACATAGTGTTATAAAGTAAAGTTTATTTAGGAATCGCTCATGCCACCCCACCTGTGCTGCAATCGCTTTATTCCGCAGCCTCATTCCAGGGGCGGAAGAGACCAATTCGGATCATAGGAGAGAGCCATGGCACGAATAACTGTTGAGGACTGCTTGAGGAACGTTGAAAACAGGTTCGCCCTGATTCACCTGGCCGCGAAGAGGGTCAGGCAGCTCAGAAAGGGTGCTGAACCCCTTGTGCAGGCAAAAAACAAGGACGTGGTGATAGCTCTAAGGGAGATTGCTGCCGGTAAGATATACCCTGTTTCAAAAGACGAACTGGAACGATTAACACAGGGAGAAGCTGATATCGAACCCGAATCTCTTCCAGAACCCGAACAAATTACCGAAAATAAGGATGAGGAACAGTGAAGCACGCAGGGGACAATAGGTAAGTCGCCATGTATAAGAGGGACTACTACGAAGTGCTGGGTGTGTCTCGTGACGCCGGGCAAGAAGAGATCAAGCGTGCGTACAGAAAGCTCGCGCTCAAATATCACCCCGATCGTAACCCCGGGGATAAAGAGGCCGAAGAGAAATTTAAGGAAGCAGCGGAAGCATACGAAGTTTTGAGGGATCCGGAAAAAAGGCAAGTCTACGACCGGTTCGGGCATGAAGGTCTGGAGGGCCGTGGTTTTACTGGGTTCACAGGATTCGAAGACATCTTTTCCAGCTTTGGTGACATCTTTGAAGAGTTCTTTGGATTCACCACGGGCAGATCTCGCAGACCCAGGGCCAGACAGGGAAATAGCCTGAGATACGACCTTACCATAACCCTCGAAGAAGCCTTTTTCGGCAAGGAGGAAGAAATTGAATTTCATAAGCTGGCATTATGTGAGTCCTGTTCAGGCTCCGGCTTGAGGCCAGGTACTCAGCCTGACATATGCCCCACCTGCCATGGAAGAGGCCAAGTCATTCGCTCACAGGGTTTTTTTCAAATAAGCTCCACATGTCCCACTTGCAGGGGCGAGGGCCAGATAATAAAGAACCCCTGCCCCGATTGTGGCGGAATGGGAAAGGTACGGGTAGAGCGTAAGATAACTGTCCGAATACCTCCTGGTGTGGACACCGGGTCTCAGCTGAGGCTGCGCGGTGAGGGAGAGCCCGGGGAATACGGAGGCCCGCCAGGGGATCTTTATGTGGTAATCCATGTTCAGGATCACCCCTTTTTCAGTCGCGAAGGAGATGATCTGATATGTGAGGTTCCAGTATCCTTTGTTCAGGCTGCGTTGGGCGACACAGTAATTATCCCTGGGCTGGAAGAAGAGGGTGGAATAGAACTCCAGATTCCACCAGGGTCACAACCCGGAGAGATCCTGAAGCTTTCCGGCAAGGGTATGCCCAATATGACTGGGCGCCGTAGAGGGGACCTATACATCAAACTGCAGGTAAAAATCCCCACAAAGCTGAACGCCAAGCAAAGAGAGCTTCTGGAGGAATTTGCAAGAACTGAAGATCTGTCAATTTCTCCTGCAAAAAAGAAAGTGAAAAATTTATGGAAAAAGATGAAGCGATAATTTGTTTACAAGATTGGCTTTTCATGTTAAAAGGACAAATTTCCATTACACACAGGAGTAAAGTTTGAGGCATGCTGACAAAGAAGAAGAAAGAATATTTCCGCAAACTTCTCAATGAGCGCCTGGACCAGTTGCTGGAGGAGGCTAGCAAGACGGTTAGCGGTATGACCGACCAAGCAGATAACTTTCCCGACCCTACCGACAGGGCAGCATTGGAATCTGATAGAAACTTCCTCCTCAGAATCAGAGACAGAGAAAGAAAACTGATAGTTAAAATAAAAGAGGCGCTTGAGAGACTGGACAATGGTACTTTTGGTATTTGTGAGGCATGTGGTGAAGAGATTTCCGAAAAGCGCCTCAAGGCTCGACCTGTCACCACTTTGTGTATCGAGTGCAAGAAAAAACAAGAAACCGAAGAAAAACTAAGAGGTATTTAAAGCGTCCAACCCTTGCATCTTCCCCGACGCTGCTCTTTAGTGCTAGCCTATTTTTGCTTTTCTTATTGTCTAACTCACATATTTGTCCTGGAGGCTCACTCCAGAATAGTGCCTCTGTAGATAAATCCTGCTTATTTTGGACAGTTCATTTTTCCTGTGCTAAAGTAATGATGAACTCGTAAGAAGTCCCCCAGCGCCAGCAGTCCAGCGGAGCGTCTCCCATAATTATACAGGGAGCGAGATTCCACCACGTATTGAAAGGGCTGCGTTCCCGAACCCATGCTCAAGGCAGGAGCTCGCGGCAATGATAAGAAATGAGAAATTTGATCTTTCGCGAATTTGTCAAAGTAATAGATCATGAACGAGACCACACAACATCCTGAAGAGATCATAACCACACACATAAATGCTGACTTTGATGCACTTGCCTCCATGATTGCTGCCAAGAAGTTATACCCGGACGCTGCATTAGTCTTCCCGGGCGCCCAAGAAAAAAATCTGCGGAATTTTTTCCTCCACTCCGCTTCCTATCTGTTTAACTTTCTTAAACTAAAGCATGTGGAACTGGACCGCTTGAAAAGGCTGATACTTGTTGACACTAGGCAGAAATCAAGGATAGGAAAATTCGCAGAGCTTGCTGAAAGGAAAGAAATCGAAATTCATATTTACGACCATCATCCGGCCTCGGATGACGATATTAAAGGCCATGTGGAGCTCATAAAGCAGGTTGGGGCTACCACCACAATCCTGACTCAGTTAATAAAAGAAAAAGGAATCGAGATCTCAACAGATGAGGCCACGTTGATGTGCCTCGGCATACATGAAGACACGGGCTCTTTTACTTTTTCTTCCACTACTGCTGATGACTATTATGCCGCTGCTTGGCTTAGTACACAGGGAGCTAATCATAATATCATAGCCGACATGCTGACCCGGGAATTGACTGCTGAGCAGGTGTGGTTGCTCAATGATCTGACAAGAGCCGCATCGCGGAAGGTAATAAACGGCATTGAAGTGGTTATTACAAAGGTCATCCGTGATGAATATATAGGGGATTTTGCTGTCCTCGTCCATAAGCTCATGGAAATGGAGAACTTGAATGTCGTATTTGCTCTGGCACAAATGGAAGATCGCATATATCTGGTGGCCCGGAGCAGAATTTCTGAAGTAAATGTAGGAGAAATAGCGGCAGCCTTGGGCGGAGGAGGCCACCCCCAGG
>JALVSJ010000391.1 GCA_027024445.1 Desulfobacterales bacterium | reverse complement strand
CCCCAGGAAGAAGCCTGGTCTGAAATCAAGTATACATGTAAAAGGGTATTTATCAAAAAGCCAAGACATTGTTTTGGTGCCTTCCTTGTAGTTCATAATTCCTTACGACAAACAGTAGCAAATGTGAAGTAGGAACTGCATGTACGTCACAATTATGGCTTAATGTCAATTATTTTGACGCAACTAATCAGTATTTTATTCAGCCGGGACAATACTTATTACAAAATCTCTCCAAAATGAATTTTTTTTCACCAGGCAACGAAACGCCTGCCTGCTCCTATGGGCCTGTCGAAAAATCTCCGAAGCGACCCCAAAACGTCATTCTCGCGAAAGCCTGCCTACCGTCAGGCGGGCCTGCCCGATGCAGGCGGGCGCGGGAGTGACACAGAAAGTGACTTTTTGGATAATTTCTATACCGTTTCTCATATATCCCGTCCATCCATGCTATCAGAGGGGCGACTTGTCAGAGTTATGATATTTAGCCTGCTTCATAGCCCGCTCTATCAAGTTCTAGGGCAGCGCTGGAAAACCGAAACATTCCCATGGCATACATGTTGCAAAATTGGTCTGCGTACTAATTATGCCCGGGGAGGACAGAAACATGAGACGTATTCTTGGTGAAGGAACGAAAAGGCCGCAGGCTGGTTTTACCCTCATAGAAATGGCAATAGTGCTCATTATTATCGGCATTATCATTGGTGCTGTTGTAAAGGGCAAAGACCTCGTTCAGTCGGCTAAACAAAAACGGTTCTATACAAAATTCTTGAAGCAGTGGGAGCTTTCAGTGCTCAACTACTATGACCGTACGGGCAACGTCTTGGGCGACGGTGTCGTGAATGGAGGTACAAGTGCCACCAAAGATGGAAGATTTGACAATATCAGTGGAGCCAATTTTGGGGGGGCCAACGGTATAGATGCTACCTTGAAGCGAGTAGGCCTAACTGTGCCTGTAACGAACACTAGTAACAGCGGGCAGTACACTTATAAAGGACAGTTTAGCGGTACCCAGACGATTACGTTGTGGCTTTACTATCTTTACAGTCACACAGATGGCCGGTATAGCAATGCACTTTATTTAACCAACATACCGACGGACCTTGCAATCGCATTGGATACCATAGTGGATGGGGAAGCGGATCCCACGGCTGGAAGCTTCAGGCGTTATCCAGACAATGCTGGTTCGACGTGGCCGGACGCTTCAGCCACATCTGTATTGAATGCTCAACTAATACTGACCGTGCCATGAGACGCGGTGTAGAACATAAGTACCGGTTTGCCCTATGAAGCGGGCTAGCAAAGTTCGAATATCGTTTGTCATAAGCTTGATCTTGGGTGTGTGCCTTGTTTTCGGCTCATATTTTTTCAGCAAGAGTCTTGCAAGATGGAAGAGGTTGAAGAGGGCGCTTTTAGTCGCCAGGCAAGAGCAGAGCAAGGCTGAAGCTGTTAGAAGGGAACTCCTGCGCAGAGATCGGATAATGACTAGGCTTGGAAACTTAGTAAATCGGGCCAGGGAGTTAGGACTGACCCCTGAACAGTGGGATCAATACGACGTGGAGGTCCAGCAGGCCATCACTTTTCCTCAGCTTAGCACCATTCTCAGACAAACGAACACAGGCAATAACTATTACTTTGAACCAATGTTTATTTATTTATTAAAATCACAACCCAGAAAAGAAGGTGGAGAACAACCTCCTTCCACTGAACAAGAGAAACCCTCTACTGAGCAAAGGCTCGAACCGGATGGTGGGGACATCTTCCTCAAGTTAAAGGGTAGGTTCCTGGTGAGGAAATAATGGGCCTTTTCAAAACCCGGATATATGTCGAATTGGACGGCAGCTTCTATGTTTATGAAGACGGCCTGGTGGAGCAGCTTGTTGACCTGTCTGATGTCTCCGAAGAAGGGATACTGGTTACGGATTTTCCAGGCTCCATTTCAAGATTGATGAATGTGGATACAGGCCCTAAATTCGCAGATATAATGGCCAGACGAAAAATAGAGGAACAGGGAGAATTCGATCAAGCACCACATGTTATACCACACTGGCGCGGGAAAAAAGGAAAAAACTCTACCGAAATACTTATCACCGCATTGCCCTATGAGACCTACGATCAGTACCTGGCTCATGCACATGAGGCCAGTGAACCAGTTATTATTTACTGTTTGTTTGGGGTACTCCACAAAGTATTAAAGAGGAATTCAAAAAGAAGGCCTGTAGCCGTGGTATTCCAGCATGGCAGGACGGCCGATCTCATAATAGGGAGCCGTAGAAGAGTCTATTTCGCCAACAGATCAATGGCGTTTGACGAAACAGAAGAACAAATTGAATCCCTATGGGATATGGTACTTTCAGATATCAAAACTACTGAAGCTGAGAACAAGATAAAGGTCGAGGAAGTCCTGTTCATATCTTGGATAAACTCGATCCTGCCCCGGTGGCGAAATGATCCGGGTATAAAGTTTAAGAAGCTTCCGGAAGAACGTGTCCGGTTTGGTGACAGGCAATACAAGGTCTCATTGTTTAGCGCCATAGGGATGCTTTCTCCAGGGGCTTCACTTTCGGGGGCCGCGGAGAAGTGGGCATTCCGATCGAGAGTTGCGATCATTCCCCTCAATGTTGTGATGGTTTTGGCCATATTCCTGGCCTTTTTAGGCTATTTGTATTTCTCAAGCAAGGTGAAAGTACTTGAGAAGTCTTACAACAATATCGAGAGAGAATTGTCTTCGATCACACAGATCCACTACAATCCGAAGTCTTACCTATATTATGAAGAGGTGGCTTCATTCCTCAGTCGTATTTACAGGGCAAGGGAATTGCCGGGTTACAGGGAGATCGTAAATGACCTGTCGGATGCCTTTGGAGATGAGGCTATCTTGGAGATGTTGAACTCTGAATATGGTGAATCAACTGTAACATCTGAAGTAAGGGGGAAATTAGCCGGGGCATTTTCAGTAGCCCACAGAGCTTATCGAAATGCTTTGCGGATACTAGAGAAAAAGGGCTATAAGATAGTTGAAAGTTCATTTTCTACAAGCATCAGTGAGTCGCGCTTTGTGTTGAAACTCGCGAAAAGGATCAAATGAAAACGAAGACCTTTTACCTAATATGTTTTATCTTGGTGTTGGGAACTGTCCTTGTGAGTGTCATTGTTGTAGCGAAGCCAGCGTTTGAAAGCGCAGGGGTGACAGAGAGGCGAATACCTCTGCTTCTTCCAGCTACGAAAGGGCCGAATGAGGAAGTTGTAGCGAGGATGATGCGCCTTGAGCCTCTCCTCGAGTCTCTTGCAAGGCCCAGAATGAGCCAGGGCAAAGAAGTGCATCTTGAGGCATTTGGATATAGGAGCGTAGGACAGGTCTCGGGACATTCTAAAGGTCGAAAAATGAGATTGAAAAGACAATTAAGGCACTCAATTTCATTCGCATTTTGTGGGGGAATGAAATGCTTCTGCGTGGTTGACGGGACCTTTTATCCAGAAGGGGCAGTCCTTGTCAGAGGAGGAAAGATCTTGAGAATCTTGCCCCGCAAGGTACTGATTGAAGAAGGACGCGTAAGGAAGTGGTTTCCAGTGGGAGCAGGAATGAAGAAGACAGGTAGTGAGACAGAGCCCGGGAGGGAAAAGTGAAAGCTCCGAACATTGTAATAGGCGGCTTTATTGGTGCGTTTTTATTGTGGGGTTGCGCTATGGGGCCCCAATCAATCCGTGAACCAAAGCCGCCGGATGCCCGCATTGTACCAAAGGAGATTAAGGAGGAGTCAGCTTCAGCTACAAAGGACAGGCAAGATCTGACGAAATACTTCGAAAAAAAAGCGCAAAAAAAACTAAATGTTAAGCCTGTCATGCCTAAGTATGATCCACTCGAGGATCATATTGTTTCTTTTTCAATGATAGATGAAGACTTGCAACTGGTACTGTATTCCCTAGCTCAGTCAGTAGGCATGAACCTGATCATAGATCCGGGGATAAAAAAAGAAGACCGGAAGATCACCTTGAACTTCCAAGATGTTTCAGCAGCAACGGTCTTAAGAGAAATACTCAAGGTCTATGACCTTTATTATGAGGTAGATCAAAACGTCATCCGCATAAGGCCTTTTCAGGAGCGCACATTCAAGCTGGATTTCTTGGATACAAATATCCTCGTTGGATTTGATGTAGGTGGTGACGTGTTCGGAGCCTCTAAGACAGAGTCACCCAGCGGATTGTCCGGGAACTTCAAGCTGTCGGGAAAGGGTGCAGCCAAATCCAATGTCTATGACCTCGTGGATGAGATGGTGCAGAAGCTAAGGAGTCAGGGGGGGAAATATAGCCTTAATCGCGTGGCCGGGACTCTCTATATAAAGGATACGCCCGGTGTCATATCCGCGGTTTCCAGAATGATCAATCACCTCAGAGACGTGCTTTCCAGACAAATACTAATAGAGGCAAGGATAATAGAGGTGAGTCTTTCGAACAATTATTCTTATGGGATCGATTGGGATCTGCTGAGGCGAGAGGTAAGTGGGGTGACCAAGCTTAATGAGGCCTCTTGGTCTCTTGGAAGAGGACTGGTGCTTTCTGGTGTAAGTAGGGCATTCAGCATTGATGCTGCTATCGAAGCACTTAAGACCTTCGGCCACACAAGGATTGTCTCTAACCCCAGCATTCGGTGCAAAAATGGCAAACCCGCCCTGATAAGTGTCGGGACCTCTATCACCTATAAGAAAGACGTTTCTGTTACTACAACCGCAATAACGAATCAAACCCAGAATACTACCGAAGTTGAGGTATCAACCGTGTTCGACGGGCTCATCTTAGGTGTGATCCCGTTTATTGGAGATGGAGGAAAGGTCACTCTCCTGATAAATCCAATCAAGAGTGACGTAGATCCGGACAGCATAGAGCCCGTGAGAGTCGCCGAGCGATCTACTGAAAGTATCTCGCTCCCGAGAGTGGGCATAAAGGAAATAAGTACAACAATAAGTCTTCGCACTGGTGACGTAGTGTTTTTAGGAGGCCTGATAGATCGGCATAAACAAAAGGTGAAGAAGGGAGTCCCTTTTCTCTCGGCAATACCACTGCTGGGATACCTCTTTAAAAATGAAGGGTTCAGGAATGAGACACGGGAACTGGTAATTGTCTTGAGCGTGAAAACTGTATAAGGACGGGCGCCCAGGATGAGCGTAATATTTGAGGCACTGCGAAAAGTAAGACACTCAGAACCCTCGGACTTTGATGCACCTTCAGGCGAGGCGCCCCCTGCCAACGTATATACTATAAGAGGGCTGTTACTCTCGCCCCAGGGGCTTCTGGGTATGGCTCTGCTCATAGTGTTAGTGGGGGGCATAGCATACTACGGGGCGAATTATCTGGAATCTGCTGCGAAACCTCGGGTCCTGTCTATAGCTTCCACGGGCAAGCCCACCGAAATCAGCGACAAGAGCGTAAGCAGCCAGGAAGTCGCTGGCCCGGACCCCGCGCAGGTGGAGGGTAGCGTGCCCCCAGCTCCCCAGGAGGTTACATACCAAAGGCCAAAGCCTGGGAAGCTATACCTCCCGAGGCGCAAGGCAGAAGAAAACACTCAGGAACATGAAACGTCCACCCATGCCGTGTACCTTCCTCCAGGGCAGGCAACACACAAAGAAATAGAAGGTAGAGTGCCAGAAACGAAGGCAACTGTCTGGGGGGCGGGGTGGCGTAATGAAACCAATAGCCCCAGTTTGCCTGTTGGAGAACCCTTGTCCGTAATTCAATCGGATCTTGTAACACAGGTTAAGTCTGAGCCGGTGGCGGGAAAGAAGCGAGGCAGTGGTGGCATAACAAGAGCTGCGAGAAGCATAACTGTGTCAGCGACAAATAAGAAGGTGAGGCTCCTCCCCGAAGCTCGGTTGCCAGTTGAGAAAAAAGTGAGCAAGGAAGATGTAGAGGTCCATAAACTCCAAGAAAAACAGGTTAAGGAAAGTGGAGAGAAGATTTCGCTTGTGACGCATCTCGTGACGAGGCTACAGGCTGCCATGATACGGGACGACGGAAAGATGGTTCAGGACCTGCTTGCTCGGCTAAAACGGCTTAAGGGACCAAACGATCCCTTCCTGCTCAAGGCTCAGGCATACTGGGAGATGAAAAAAGAAAATTACGAAAAAGCAAGCAGGCTTCTGGACACAGTATTGGTCCAAAGGCCTAATGATTGTGAAGCTGGGTTTAATATGGCAGTGATCGAGATAAATGAAGGTCGTATTGAGAGGGCCAGGGAGCGGCTTAAAGCTCTGAGAGAAATGTTTCCGGCGAACGTCAAGATCTCAGATCTCCTGAGAGAGATAGATGGCTGATGGCATTGGCACCAAGGAATGTGGATCGCTGGGCTGCACGACTGCTTTACGTGGGGATGTGTGGGATGGTGCTGTGGGCTGGGTCAGAACTTATAAATCATTCCATAGAGGTGAAGTTTTACAAGGATTATCTGTGGAAGTGGGAGGTGGCTGGAAGGCGATATCAGGCCAAACAAGCTCCCTGGCCCGTGTTTACTGGTAATAATCATGCCCAGTACATGAGAGGGCTTGTCAGGAGAATGAAGGAACACGGGATCTATCCTCCTCTTTCTAACACAAAGGAGCCGTACACTTTCATAATTGATAGGATTTGGCACGAGGAAGAGAGAATCTTCGTCCTGGTTCTTCCTGAAGCCATGGTCGTGTATGGGATGTCACCCAGGACATACCGGGTGACAGACAGGCGTGTTGATGGATCAGTAAATTTGAAAAGTGGAGAGTTTAGGGGAAAGCCGAGCAAGGATGGATCCACCATAATAGGCAGATGGGGGCTATGATGAATCGGAACATCACTTATCTTGAACATTTTCACCTCAAGTACAATCCATTTCCCGTAGCACCAGATACTGAAAATTTTTACATGTCAAGTACCATAGACAGGGTAATCACTGAGATTACACATGGTATAGAGACACGCAAAGGCTTCATGGTACTTGTTGGAGAAGTGGGACTTGGCAAAACAACCATTGGGCGCAAGATTGTGAACCTGCTCGGAGAAAGGGGAATCGAGACCTCTCTCATCTTACACACAGCTCTTCAAGGGCCTGATCTACTCAAGGAAATTATTAGGGATTTCAAGATAAGGTCGCGGAGCAACAACCTTGGTGACCAACTGAGAAGACTCAATAATTTTCTTCTCAAGAAAAATGCCGAACGAAAAAACTGCGCGATAATAATAGACGATGCTCAAAACCTGTCCGCAGAAAGTCTTGAACTACTTAGGATGATCTCCAATTTGGAGACCGATAAAGAGAAGCTAGTGCAAATTCTCCTTATAGGCCAGCCAGAATTGGAGAGGAAGCTCAAATCGCCAGAGCTCAGACAGTTGCAGAGCAGGATAATTATTCAGCAAGAAGTAAGACCCCTTAGTAAGCATGAGCTAAAGGACTACGTATTCTTCAAGCTCAATGCCGCAGGAAATGATGGCACTACAACTATCACTCACCGAGGTTTTAATGCGATTTACAAAGCGACAAAGGGCAATTTTAGAAAAGTTAATGCACTAATGGATCGATGTCTGTATGCCGGTTTTGTTTACGATACAACCAGGATATCCAGAAAAATTGTAAAAAAAGCAGTCCTGGATCTAAAGGGTAAACCTATGGAGCTCTATCGTCGCCCTCTAACCTGGGCGCTGGCAGGTTTAGCGAGTATATGCATGGCGGGGGGACTGTATCATAACAGGGGCAACCTTCAGTTTCTGAAAAATCACGTCTCCATAAGAATGGCTTCAGCAAAACTTGAACAAACTGTTCCTTCCCAAATACTGAATTTCTTAACTGATTATGGTCTTTCTTCTTACAGCAGAGCTTTCTTTTACGGACTGACCCATGGCTCACTTGAGTCAGTGTCGGCGAAGATCCTCAAAGACACTGGTCTGTGTCTCATTCAGCTCAAGGTGGTACCCGAAAAAATAAGGGAGAGATTCGGAATTCTGGTATATCCTTCTAATGACGGAAAGAATCAGAGATTCTTTATCTTCTGGAAGCCAGAGTTTTGGGTCAAGCAGTTTTATTATGGTTATAGAGGACCTGAAATTCTCAGGGTTCAACGCATGCTGGCAGGACTCAACTTTTATAAGGACGCTGTGGACGGAATTGTTGGTAAGAACCTGATGAAGGCCATTGTGGAATTTCAAAAAAGGATGTCTTTGCCAGTCACAGGTTTTCCGGACACGCGAACGCTTTTCTTGATGTGTAACATGAAGGAGAACTCGCTATATGGAGACATCTGCGCGACACCGAAAACCGCTGGGTGAACTGCTTAAAGAAAAAGGGATTATTACTGAGTCCCATATACAGTTTGCTATACAAGAGCAAAAAATAACCAGGGAGAGAATAGGTGAGGTCCTTGAAAGACTCTGCTTTGTAACAGAGTATGACGTTATCATTAGCCTTTCTGAACAGGAGGGGATACCTTACCTGGATGTGGACACGATAATAGCTGAAGAGCGGGTCCTCAAGCTCTTTAACAAGAACTTTTGTGTAACCAATGAAATTCTCCCCTTCCGAGTTCATGACAATGCCATAGAGGTAGCTATTTCTTCGATTCCAGATCCGAAGCTTACACAGGCCATAAATCGCCACAGTGGCTTAAGGCCCAGATTCTTTCTTTCGGAGAAAAAGAAAATCATAAATGCGATAAATAAATTTTACTATTTTTTCGAAAATCCCATCGAACAGCTTATTGAAAAGGAAGTAAGGCTTCTGGCTCAAGATCAGGAAATGGCCAGAGGCACTGAAAATCTTATCAAATATATTTTGCACCTAGCAGTCAAACGCAGGGCCACTGACATTCACATAAGGCCAATGGACAGGTCAATAAATGTATCTTTCAGGGTAGACGGAGTAATCAGCTCAGCCTTTTCAATGCCAGTGAATTTGTCCAGGGTCATTACAAGCTTAAAGATGAAAGCAGACATGGATATAGCAGAGCAAAGAATTCCACAGGATGGAAGTTTTTCCGAAACGATCTTAAACAACGAATATGATTTCCGAGTCTCCACCGTTGTATCTCCAGAGGGAGAGAACATGGTGCTTCGGGTGTTACCCACTGAGAGCGCCATAATGGGCATGAGGCAACTCGGATTCTTTGAGGAAGACATAGAGGCAGTGGAGAGGATTTTCAATGAGCCCTTTGGGATAGTATTACTCACAGGGCCTACGGGTTCGGGAAAAACGACCACTCTGTATGCAGGGATAAGGAGCCTGGATCTTCTGCAGAAAAATGTGCTCACTGTGGAACAACCCATAGAATATCATATCCCTCTACTGAGGCAAACGCAGGTCAATGAAAAGGCAGGTTATACATTCGCCAATGCCATTCGTTATTTCCTCCGTCACGATCCTGATGTGATACTTGTTGGCGAAATACGTGATGCAGAAACGGCAGCTACCGCAGTGGCTGCTTCTACTACCGGGCACCTTGTGCTGTCAACTATGCACAGCAATAGCGCGATCGGGGCCATCCCAAGGTTAAGGGATTTGAGAGTGAGGTCATTCCTGATTTCAGATTCCCTTCTTGGAGTGGTGAGCCAAAGGCTTGTGCGAAAGATCTGCGAAAACTGCCGAGAATCCTATGCCCCCCAGGATTGGGAAAAGGAATATCTGAAGGACGACGCTATTGACGAGCTTTCTCGCGGAAAGGGGTGCGAAGTTTGCGGTGACACGGGCTATTTTGGCCGAACGCTTGTCTACGAGATCTTGATCGTTAATTCTGAAATAGCCGAGTTAATAGGACAAGAAGCTGACCTTGCCGAGATTGGGCGGGTAGCCAAGGATTCTGGCTTCAAAGACATCTTCCAGGTCACAGCCACGAAGGTTAGGCAAGGGGTTACGACGACGCACGAAGCAATGAGGGTATTAGGGCATATCAGGCAGGACTGAGTAAAGAAGTCACAAGAGAGAGGAGGAAGACAGGAGGCAGGAATCAGGAGGAATAGAAGAGAATTATAAGTTATGAATGATGTATGTTGAACTAGGAAGAACTATAAGTTGATACTTTGGTCAACCCAAGATCATGAGGTATTTTAGGTATAAGAAAATAGAGCCGTCTGGAGCCACCACTTCAGGGATCATAAAGTTGCCCTACCGTGAAGTAGGGTCAGTAATCTCCCATCTGGAACGGGATGGCTCTGCAGTGGTATATGTAAAAAAGTTGGGGCGGATTGGAACGTTTCTGGTCCGGCTAGGGACATTTCGCTTGAGGAAAAAGCTTCCCAGGAGCTTTCAGTCAGAATTTCTCAGCAACCTTTCCTTCATGCTAAGTTCAGGTGTGACTCTGACCACGGCTCTGGAAGAGTCTGCCAAGGATTCAGAGAGGCCAGATTTTGAGCATGATATAAGGGAATTAGTGTTTAGAATTCAGGGAGGTTCGACATTCTCTGAAGCAGCAGCCAATTACCCTCACATATTTTCTCAAACCGTGGTGCATCTAATAAGGATTGGGGAGGAGACAGGAAAACTTGACAGAACCCTCATGGACGCATCCGAACACCTGAAAAGAATCGATGAAATAATAAGCGACACAAAGCAGGCTCTCTTGTATCCCGCATTTGTTTTTTTAGCAATGGGAGGGGGACTGATTTTCTGGTTTTACTATGTGGTTCCAAAAATTGTAATGCTCTTCAAGGAGATGGATGTAACTCTACCAAAACTCACCTTGTGGCTGTTGGCCATATCAGAATTTATGAGAACCAATATCCTTTTCATATTGGCCGGTTTGGCCATTCTTGCTCTGGCTATGCCCTTAAGCTATAGACAAAGTCGAAGAATGCGAAAGGCAATAGACAGTCTCATGCTAAGACTTCCGCTTTCAAGCTCAATATCCAGCGCTTCTGTCCTAGCATTTGTAACTGAATACTTTAGTCTTTTGCTAAACGTAGGAATTGACCTTATGCAGTCCATGAAAATCCTGCACGAGTCCATCAGAAATGAGGTGTTCAAGGAAAAGGTAGAGGAGGTAAGGCAGTGGATATCCAAGGGAGAGGGGATAGCGGGCGCATTCAGTAAAGCAGAGATTTTCCCCTCATTTGTTGTTCGGATGATTCATGTGGGTGAGGAGAGTGGGACCCTTCCCGAACAACTATCACGCATAGCGGAAAACTATAGGAAAAAACTTTCGCTCCTGGTTGCCACGATCGGCAAGATGATCGAGCCCATAGTCCTGGTGGTGGCAGGCGGCATATTTGCAATTATAATCGGGGGCCTGTTTCTGCCCATATACGATCTCATATCGAAGATAAGTGGATAGATCAGGAGAAAAGAAGCTAGGAGTTAGAACTTATGAGTTAGGAGTTATGAGTGATCTATAGTTAGGAAAGGGAGATCTATAAGAAGCATATCAGGAAGTTCTAAGGGGGAG